>DATMYB010000647.1:0-6096 GCA_035561215.1 Syntrophomonas sp.
GAGGAATATTTTATATTGATTCTCAAATAAAAAATATAAATTCCATTATGAGAATTTTTAACGATCCCCAAGACCCCAAGTATCCTTTCCTACAGTTCAACATCAAGTCTAACGAAGTTCTATGGTTAACCCATCATAAGCAATATCAACGCCGGGTTCTCCCTTTAACTCTTCTATCAATTGAGCAGTCGTCACCGGAATACTGTAATGCATGGCCAAGTGGGTCAAAAATGTCTGCCCGGCTTTGACCGCATGGCTCAAAGCCACCGCTTGCTCCACCGTCATGTGGCTGTTGGGGTACCAGTTCTCGCCATGGAGGGTGGCGTCACAGAACAAATAATCCACGTTCTCAATGGCAAGTATAGACGCCTCAGACAAACCTGCGGTGTCCGGGAAATAAGCAATCCTGTTATGGCTGGATTCCACCAGGAAGCCAGCCGTTTCAACCCCATGGATGGCCGGCAGCGGAGTCAGGGATATATCGGCAAAAGTGTACTTTTGTCGATATTCCCAGGGTATGATCCCAAAAATATCCTTCAAATCCGGATAGGTCCGCTCAAATTCTTCGACCGCACTGCCCGGCATATATAGCGTGATTGGCTCCCGGGTATGGAGCCTTACATAAAATTCAAATTCACCCAGACCGCTGTAATGGTCTGCATGCCAATGGGTAAGAAAAATGGTATCTATTTCCGTAATTGATTCCTTAATCATCTGATTGCGGATATCCGGGCCGGCGTCAATTAATATTTTGTTAATGCTGCTATCGATAAAGACACTGGTCCGGGTACGGGCTAAATGGGGATTTTGTCTGGCTTCCAGGCATCCCAGACAATCACAGTAAAAAGCGGGTACCCCCGGGCCGGCACTGGTTCCAAGAATTTTAAAACGCGCCATCGTTTATTCTCCCATGCTGTTTCATTTTGAAACTGCTATTTCGAATTTAACCCCAATTCTCTATTGGTTCGGCTATCGATTGCAGTCCCATATCCCGTAAGAAAGCTATGGTCCGCTCGGGGACAGCCAAACTTGGATCATAAAGCGCTCCCTGTTCCAGTACGTTAAGGATCGGGATCATGCTGCCCAGATCCACCGGCAGATCGATGTCAAAAGCTACTTGCAACGGCAGAATGGGAATACGTTTCTGCCGGGCTTTTTCCGCTAGCGCTTCTAAAGCGGTAATGCCCTGTTGGTTGTAAAAAACGGTGCGGAAATCAAAAGGAGTGTTGCAGGTATAACCCACCACATTGAATCCTCCTTCCTGATCGGCGCTTACCACCATCCCGGCACCGATGTGCCGGCGGGAATTTTCTTTATTAACGACTGCCTGCTGACCGGCAGCGCTTTGGCTCAGCCGGTCCAGCTTTTCCAAAGCATCCGTTAAGATATCCGGCTGCAGACCCAGTGTGTCGCCGCCTATAATCAATACGCTCTCGGCCAGTTTTTCTTCGCGGCCGGGTTTTAGTAGAAAATCAGCCGCATACTGCATGCATTCGTCAAAAGTTCCGCCCTGATCCGAGAATATGCCCGCAATCCGGTTGGCGCACTTCAGCCGGGTAATCAGCAAATTGAGTTCATCCCGATCGCCGTCCTGGTTGTAGCAAATCCAGACGCGAGCATTATTTATCGAGATGCAAACATCAAGGGTATCCAGCAGACAAGCCTCGTAGAAGTCTTTGGCCTCTTCCGGAGTAAGTATTCCGCCGCGGTCTTCAGTAAGCCGGGTTTTAACCTTGCCCGCTTCGGGGACTTTGGTAAATAAAATTATTGCTTGCGTCATATCTTTATCCCTCTTCGAAAAATCATGGGTACCGGTTGGCAACTTTCCCGATCCGGGCATTGTTGGCATTGTTCGTCATAGGGTGCGGCTAGTTCATCAAAGCTGTATGATTCAAAACCGCAGCCGGCATAAAACGGAACCGCGTCACCGCGAGCAACTGTCGTAATTGAATAGCTCTCCTCCGGCGACCCATCGTGACTACTGTACTGCCAGGGAGCATCGATCAGGGCGGACAGGAGCATCCGGCCTGCCCCTGTCCTGCGCCATTTATCACCCACAGCCAGGACTTCCAAATGATACAAAGCATCGTCTACAGGACTTATCATTCCGCCGGCAATAATTTGATCACCCTGTTGGACCACCACATGATCATGGATTGCGCCGGCCAAATCCATGCCATGACTCACCAACAAATCTCTTAATTGTTCTTCATCTTCAGGACGTGCATACCGAATCATGGTTCCCATTTATCCACCTTTAACGTAATTGCTATTCTTTACCGGGGGTATAACCATTCCTTTTTTTCCTGCCACCGTTTTTCCAGACTGATGGCTAAACGTGCGGCTTCCTCGCGGCTTACCCACTCATTTTCTTCACCGGGGATGGCTTTGCGGATCCCAGCCGCTAAAAACACATTTCTAAAGCAAACTCCGCCGATCAAAACCAGAATAGACTTAATTATTATAGCAGCCGGACTGGCCGAAATAAATAAAATTAAAGGAATAATGGTTCCTGCAATGATAACGCATCCCCAGAAGCTGTTTTTAAATTCACCCTCAAGTATATTTTTGGCAGCGGTTCTGGCTTCACTGGCGCCGGAGTTTTTCATACCTTTAACATACCCGATTACCGTGACCAATTGTAAAATCAAGAATACAAAGAAAACCTTGTTCGTGATTACCAAAGCCGGATCTTCCACCAATCCCAGCGCAGCGGCAACAATTAAAACCGCGCCGGTACCTCCGGCCAAAGAAGTGATTATAAAGGCCGGGATCAAGCCGCTGGCGTTCCAAAAACCTCTGCCCCTTGATTCACCCAGTTCCATGGCCGGGACAATTACGGCCAGCAAAGCCGCAATTATGCCCACTGCAGCCACCAGAGCCCGGACATAAGTCCAGCCCACCCAAGGGATAAAGTCAAAGAAAAAGGTGGCGTAAACAAATGCAAAGCCCATTAACAAAGTCATCATAATAGCATTGCGGCTCGCCATTGAAGACGGATTGGCCACAATCAAATAGGCCTTGGCTTTATTGCCGGCCTCCACCATCAGACATAACCCGCCGATGGCTGCCATAACCAGAGCTGCCAGGCTTCCCCAGCCATTCATAACGGTAACCGCTTCGGCTCCTAAAAGATCCATTGCCGCCATTACTAAAAGCATCATGGCTCCGGTGGCTACCAGGAAAAAACTAAGCGCCGCCAAGCCTCCCCAATATTCTTGTTTTGTTTCCATTATGCCCACCTCCTACGGAAATATATAATAGACAGACGGCTCGGTCCCCAGTTCCGGGTGCAGGGGCTTGGCGTTATGCCTGGCTATCAATATCGATATTTCGCTGTTCGGATCATCCAGGTCTCCGCAGTAACGGGCCTTCAGTTGGCAGGTTTCCGTGCACCTGGTCGGCTCACCGTTTTCCAGCCGTTCGTAGCACATAATGCACTTTTCCACAATGCCTTTTTTCTCGTTATATAAACGCACCCCGTAAGGGCAGACCACCATACAGAACTTACAGCCGATACACTTGTTTTCATCCACCAGGACGATGCCGTCCTTGCGTTTGTAGCTGGCGCCGGTAGGACATCCTTCCACGCAAGGGGCATCCTCGCAGTGCATACAGGGAACCGGCATAGAGTAACCGGTGATATTTGGGAATTTCCCGACCGGACCCACTCGCAAAACCTTAGTCCATTTGTCTGCGAAGTCAAGTCCGTTTATATTCTGGCAAGCCACCGTACAGGCATGGCAGCCTACGCATTTTCTTAAATCAACCAACATTCCCCAACGCATTTCTTATTCACCCACCTTTGCAATTCGGCACATAACGCCGCGTGTACACCAGCTGCCGCAGGCCTCGTCCAAAGTATCCGGATCATCGTCCAGAATTACGTTGACATTGGATTCAAAAACTCCCATGAGGACGGGGTCCCTGGCCTCTTTCTCGGGGAACCACCAGCCTCTTTCGCACATAACCGCATCCGGCGCTACCCCTTCGGTCAAAACCGCTCTCTGTTTGATTTTGCCGATGGGGGTCTCAATCCAGATCCAGTCGCCGTCCTTGATGCCGTACGAGGCTGCCAGGGACGGATTGACAGCTACCCGCGGATCCGGGCTCAACAAACGCAGACGGGTAATTTCCCGGTGCTCGGAATGGAAATAGGGCATATAGCCGCCGCCGCCAATCAAGCTCAGCGGATAATCTTGAGCCAGCTCCGGTCTGGCCTCCGGGCTAAAGGGCGGAGCCACATAATGCGGCAAGGGGTCATAACCCAATTTTTCAAGGATCGTGCTCTTCAGTTCCAGCTTGCCGGTGGTGGTGGCAAATCCCTGGGTCAAATATTTCTGATATTCGCGTGGAGCGAAATCCATACGTACAAATTCTACAAATTCATCATAGTTATCGAAGCCGTAAGGCATGTTCTGGAAGCGATAATGGAAAACTTCTTCGTCTGAGTGCCAAGGCCAATATTCTCCCTGACCTAACTTTTGGCCCAGCTCGATCCAGAAGTCAACGTCGGTTTTACGTTCATACAAGGGCTGGATTCCCCGCTGAGAAGCAATCAGCCAATCTGATACGCCATACGTAGTCGTCAGAACCGGCCTCTCTATCCAGGCCGCCGCGGGCAAAACATAGTCCGCCAGTAAAGCGGAAGGGGTCATCCAATATTCCATCGCTACCAGCAGATCCAGATTTTTAAGTCCTGCATAAACCTGTTTGGTATTGCCATAGGAAATTAACGGATTGTCGGCCAAAATAATAGCGCCTTTAACCGGATAGGGTTTCCCGGTAGCCATGGCCCGGAATACCGTGGAAGGATTGGCTTCGCAGAACCACTCCGCCGGGATCGACTTACCCCAAACCTTGACCAGGTTTTCAGTCAGCAGGGCATAGCCGGGCCAGCCCAACAGCTTAAAACGGTCGGCGCCCAGTTGTTTGTCCCGCTGCTCCTGGGGCAGCATATCGTTCAGTTCCATTTCCCAGTCGGTCATAAAGGTCGGGTGAGGTCCGGGCATGACGTCTCCGCCCGGAATATCAATATTGCCGCAGATCGCCCGTAAGCATATCCGAGCCTGGGCTCCGGCCGTACTGCCCCGTCCTAATTGGTCGGTAGCCACTCCCCAGGCGATGCAAGCCGGCTTGGACGTGGCATACATGCGGGCCGCTTCAGCAATCAACTCGGCTGAAATACCGCATTTTTCGGCTGCCCATTCGGGCGTATATTCCATTACCGCATCCGATAATTCGTCGAACCCCTCCGTCCATTCGTCAACGAAATCCCAATCCCACAGCCCCTCTGAAATAACCACATTCAGCCAAGCCAATGCCAGGGCATTGTCGGATCCGGGCTTGATCGGCAGCCACAGATCAGCTTTAGCGGCAGTCTCACTGAAGCGAGGATCGATGACGATAATCTTGGTTCCGTTCTTTTCACGAGCTTCCAGCATAGTTCTCATTTCCGGCAGGTAAGAAGCGCCGGGGTTGTGTCCCCATACCACCACGCATCTGGCGCCATTGGATACCTCCGGATCAAAAGCTCCCCAGCCCAGCATGGCGGTTTCCATCAAAAAATTCGGTATCCAGCAATCGGGGGAAGTATGGATCACATTGGGACTGCCAAACAGATTGAAAAACCGTCTTCTGGCAAAATCATCGGTGCGGTTGGTTCCGCCGATGGTACACATGGTTTCCGCCCCGTATTGGTTTTTTAATGCGGTCATGCGCGCGGCTATGTCATCCAGCGCCTCTTCCCAAGTAACCCTTTCAAACTTGCCGGATCCCCGCTCGCCCACTCTTTTCAGCGGATAGTTGATGCGATTGGGATGGTTATGATGATCAAGCACTGAGTTACCCCGAGGGCACTGAGCTCCCATGTTAAAAGGGTGTTCCGGATCGCCAACCACCTCGGTCAACACCCCATCCTCTACATGAGCCAGCATGCCGCAATTCATATGGCAGAAATGGCATGCGACTTTCTTGATTTCACTCATTCCGTAGACTCCTTTCGGATTTTTAATGTCCTGCTATATCTATTCGCAAAAAGCATGCCAACTGTCTTAATCGATTCGGTTCCCGTAATTCTGGGATTTTGTCTTTTTC
>DATMYB010000648.1:0-8790 GCA_035561215.1 Syntrophomonas sp.
ATTTATGATAAATCTTCTGGTTTTAATACAATTTGGTCCTGTATTTGACATAGCTTGGCCCGATTTATCGGAATTTGTATTTGGCGATTGCAGTTGAGGAAATTGGCACAATATTTGCAATATTTAATTAACGGCGGATGAAAGTTGAACAGTACAATGCACACTGATTTTTTATTGAGCCAGGCAACGATTTTAGACATTAAGTGAGAAATCGTTGTTTGGTGTAAGCAGCCGGTTTAAGACAGTCATCTCCTACATCCGCTGTCTTAAACCGGCTTAATTATGGCAGGCTTATTTCTGCTATTTCTTCCGTCTTGGCTGAAAAAGGTGAAGGAGGTGAATCATATTTTGAGCTGCAGCCTTAATCGGGCGCTGCTTATTCGGTTGAAGGAGGGAACTTCATGGGGTATGAAAATTTAATATTGGAGAAAGAAGGCGCCCTGGCAATTTTATATATAAATCGTCCCCAGGCGTTGAATGCCTTAAATAATGCTACTTTGCTGGAGATGAAAGATGTCGTTGCCGCGGTCCGCGACGATCCGGCAATAGACGTACTGATCGTTACCGGAACCGGTAACAAAGCTTTTGTAGCGGGCGCGGATATCGCGTTTATGCAAAGTCTGACCGCCGTCGAAGGCAGAGCTTTCGGAGCCCTGGGGCAGGAGGTTTTCAGAATGATCGAGGCCATGGAGAAGCCGGTCATTGCTGCAGTCAACGGTTTTGCCTTGGGCGGCGGCTGCGAATTGGCCATGTGCTGCGATTTCCGTATTGCCGCTGCCAACGCCAAATTTGGCCAGCCGGAAGTCGGTCTCGGAATCACTCCGGGTTTTGGAGGAACTCAGCGCCTGCCGCGTTTGGTCGGAGCGGGGATGGCCAAGCAAATGTTGTTCACTGCCGATGTTATCGATGCCGCGGAAGCGCTGCGCATCGGCCTGGTCAATGCGGTGGTGGCAACCGATGCCTTAATGGTTTATGTCAAGGAAGTTGCCGACAGAATCATCAGCAAAGGCAAACTGGCGGTGCGCCTGACCAAAGCTGCGGTCAATGAAGGGCTGCAGACCGACATAGACCGGGCGATGACCATTGAAGCGGATCTTTTCGGCCTCTGTTTCAGTACGGAGGATCAAAAGGAAGGTATGAGCGCTTTTATAGAAAAACGTCCGCCGCAGTTTGCGGGTAAATAGATTGCAGGGAGGGGAAACAAAGTGACTGTTGAGGTGAAGAAAATCGGTGTTTTAGGAGCAGGGACTATGGGGGCGGGAATTGCCCAGGTTCTGGCCGAGGCGGGTTATACGGTGGTATTGGTGGATGTCGAGGAAGAATTCGTCACCCGCGGGATAAACAGCATCCTGAAAAATTGGGACAAAGCGGTCGCCAAAGGAAAAATGACCGCGGAAGAAGCTGAGCAAAAACGCGCCTTGCTGTCAACGGCGGTGGGTAATAACGCGTTTGCGGACGTGGATATAGTCATTGAGGCAATTATTGAAAACATTGCGATCAAGAAAAAGGTGATGCAAGAATTGGATGCTCTTTGCCAGCCGGATGCCATCCTGGCCACCAATACTTCGGCCCTGAGCATTACCGAGATCGCTGCCGCCACCGGGCGTCCCGGCCAAGTCGTAGGCATGCATTTCTTCAATCCGGTACCGGCTATGCAACTGGTGGAAATCATTCCCGGAGTGGAAACCACGCCGGATATTATTGCCACGGTAGTGGAATTAAGTCGGAAGATCAACAAAGATCCAGTGGCCATCAAGGAATCCCCCGGCTTTATCGTTAACCGTATTTTGATTCCGTATATAAATGAAGCTGCCATCCTGTATCAGGAAGGAGCGGCTTCAGCCGCCGAGATCGACAAAGCCATGAAGCTGGGGGCGAATATGCCTATGGGCCCGCTGGCTTTGGCCGATCTTATCGGGATCGATGTCTGCCTGATGATCATGGAATATTTTCTAAACGAGTTTGGTGATTCCAAATACCGGCCGGCCCTTTCGCTGAAACAAAAATTAAGAGCCGGGCATCTGGGCCGCAAGAGTGGCAAGGGCTTTTTTGAATACAATGGATAGTTTTCGCAACAAATAATGGTGGGAGGATTGGAGAATTATGGAGAGAGAAATCGTATTGGCAGGCGCCTGCCGTACTCCGGTTGGAACTTTTAATGGAACTTTGCAGGAAGAACCGGTGGTGAATCTGGGTTCAGTGGTTATGAAA
This sequence comes from Syntrophomonas sp., assembly GCA_035561215.1. Lineage (GTDB taxonomy): Bacteria > Bacillota > Syntrophomonadia > Syntrophomonadales > Syntrophomonadaceae > Syntrophomonas_B. The sequence goes on from DATMYB010000648.1 coordinate 2,212, forward strand.
GAAGCGCTGCAGCGGGCAGGAGTCAAAGGAGAGCAACTGGACGAAGTGATTTTCGGCTGCGTTCTCCAAGCGGGACAAGGCCAGAACGTAGCCCGTCAATCGCTGATCAAAGCTGGCATTCCCCAAGAAGTCTGCGGGATGACCATAAATAAAGTATGCGGTTCCGGTCTGCGGGCCGTCAGCCTGGCGGCTCAGTTGATCAAAGCCGGCGACGCTGACATGATCCTGGCCGGAGGTATGGAAAATATGAGCAATGCCCCGTATGGGCTGGACAAGGCCCGCCGGGGCTATCGGATGAATAATGGAACCATCATTGATTTGATGATCAAAGACGGTTTGTGGGAAGCCTTCAACAACTATCATATGGGTATTACGGCCGAGAATGTCAACGAGCTGTACAGTATCAGCCGGGAAGAACAGGACGAATTCGGCTTTCGCAGTCAGGAAAGAGCGGACGCGGCCATCAAATCCGGGCGGTTCAAGGATGAGATCGTGCCGGTGATATTAAAGGGCAAAAAAGGAGATATCGTTTTTGATACGGATGAGCATCCCCGTCTGACGACTTTAGCGAAAATGGCGGAGTTGAAGCCCGCATTCAAAAAAGAAGGCAGCGTAACCGCCGGCAACGCCTCCGGCATCAATGACGGAGCAGCGGCGGTGGTAGTCATGTCCAAAGAAAAAGCCGACGCATTAGGGGTTAAGCCGATGGCAAAAGTGGTTAGCTACGCTTCCGGCGGCGTAGATCCCAAAATAATGGGGGTGGGGCCGGTGCCGGCCAGCAAAAAGGCGCTGGAAAAAGCCGGCCTCACTATAGACGACCTTGATTTGATCGAAGCCAATGAGGCTTTTGCCGCCCAGTCTGTTGCCGTGGGGCGCGAAATGGGCTGGGCCGGACACATGGATAAAGTGAACGTAAACGGCGGCGCCATTGCCATCGGACATCCGGTGGGGGCGTCCGGCGCCAGGATATTGGTAACCCTGCTGTATGAAATGCAGAAACGCCAGGCCCGTTACGGTCTGGCTACCCTGTGCATTGGCGGAGGCATGGGCACCGCGCTGATTGTAGAGATGTAATTTCCGCCGGATTTAATATAGTGATGGGAGGAATTTCACCTATGGATTTTGGTTTGACTGATGAGCAAAAAATGTTTAAAAGAACATTCGCAGATTTTTCCGATGAAGTAGTACAACCAGGAGCGGAGGAGCGCGACGAAAGAGAAGAATTCGATCTGGAATGCTGGAAAAAGATGGCTGAACTAGGTCTGGCGGGACTGATCGTACCGGAAAAATACGAAGGCACTGCCGCCGGCGCGCTGGTGTACGCCATGGCGGTAGAAGAGATTTCACGTAACTGCGCTTCCATGGGCGTGACCTTGTCGGCCCACACGTCACTGTGTACCTGGCCGATCCTTCATTTGGCCAATGAAGAGCAGAAACAGAGATGGCTGCCCCGTCTGGCCACAGGCGAAGCATTAGGCGCCCTGGGGCTGACCGAACCCAGCGCCGGCTCAGATGTGGGCGCCACTGCCATGACTGCGGTAGAGGACGGCAATGAATATATTTTAAACGGTACCAAAATTTTTATCACCAACGGTTATTATGCAGATATTTATGTGATCCTGGTACGTACCGGCGGTAAACACGAGAAGCATGGCAACAGCAGCTATTTCGTGGTGGAAAAAGGGACCCCCGGTTTTTCCTTCGGCAAAAAAGAAAGAAAGCTGGGCATTCGCTCCTCCTCCACTTACGAACTCGTCTTTGAAGACTGCCGTGTCCCGAAAGAAAATTTGATCGGCAATGTCGGCGACGGTTTCAAACAGACCATGCATGTATTAAACGGCGGCCGGGTCGGTATTGCCGCGCAGGCGCTGGGAATCGCCGAAGGAGCTTTCCGGCACGCCCTGGCTTTCGCCCTGGAACGCCAGCAATTCGGCAAACCCATCTTTGCCAACCAGGCCATTTCCTTTAAACTGGCCAATATGGCCATGAAGATCCAGGCAGCCAGAAATCTGGTCTATGAAGTGGCCTGGCGGGAAGACGCCGGCTTTTCCTACCAGTTGCAAGGCGCTTTCGCCAAGTGCTTTGCCGGCGACGTGGCCATGGAAGTAACCACCGAAGCCGTACAGGTGTTGGGAGGCTATGGATATACCCGGGATTACCCGGTAGAAAGAATGATGCGGGATGCCAAGATCACCCAGATTTATGAAGGTACCAACGAGATCCAGCGATTGACCATCACCAACTGTTTAAAACGCGGCGAAATCAGCAATTATGAGTATTAAGCGGCGCGTTGGCGACGATCACCTGTAAATTATGCACAGGAGGTAAAAAAATGACTTGGGGTAAAGAGTATGAAAAAAGACTGATCACCGCTGACGAGGCTGCCCGACTGGTTAAGTCAGGCGATTGGGTCGAATACGGCTTCGGGATCAATTGCGCCCGGGACTTCGATGAAGCCCTGGCCCGCAGGAAAGACGAACTGACTGATGTCAAAATCCGCTGCGACATCGGCGCGTACCAGCACTTTACCGCCGAAGCCGATCCCTCGGGGGAGCATTTCGTGTGGAACAGCTGGCACGTGGCCGGCCATGATAAAAAATTTATCGGAAAAAATTTGTATTATATTCCCATGAAATTTCACGAGAATCCCATGATGACCAGAAAAGACTGTGCTCCGGACGATGTGGTGGTACTGCAGGTGACGCCTATGGATAACCATGGCTACTTTAATTTCGGCGGCAGCGCAGTCAACGGCTGGGCCGCCATGGAGACCGCCAAGATTACTATTCTGGAGGTAAACAAAAATATGCCCCGCTGTTTAGGCGGAAACCAGGAATCAGTTCATGTTACGCAGGTGGATTATATAATGGAAAGCAAGAACTTGCCGTTGATGACGCTGGCGTCTGCGCCGCCCAGCGAGGTGGAGATGAAAATCGCCGGACACATTATCGAACGTTTATATGACGGCAACTGCATTCAGTTAGGCATTGGCGGCACGCCCAATGCGATCGGGAAAATGGTGGCCGCTTCTGATTTAAAAGACCTGGGGGTCCACACGGAAATGTATGTGGACGCCTACCTGGAAATGTTCATGGCCGGTAAGATCTCCGGGGCCCGTAAAAAAATCGACCGCTACAAGCAAGTGTATTCTTTTGCCATGGGCAGTCAGGATTTGTACGATTTTATCAACGATAATCCCGGGCTGGCTTCCTATTCGGTGGACTACACCAACAATCCGGTGACGATCGCCCAGATTGACGATTTTGTCTCCATCAACGCCTGCATAGAAGTGGACCTGTTTGGTCAGGTATGCGCGGAAACGGTGGGCACCCGTCATATCAGCGGCACCGGCGGCCAGTTGGATTTCGTGGAAGGGGCTTACAAATCCAAAAACGGTCAGAGCTTTGTTTGCCTGCCGTCCACTGTCGAAGTAAACGGGCAGCTCAGCTCCAGGATCAAGCCGACTTTGAGTATCGGAGCCATCGTAACCGACCCCAGAACCGCTACTCATATGATCGTGACCGAATACGGGATCGCCAGTTTGAAAGGCAAGAGCACCTGGGAGAGAGCTGAAGCTTTGATCGCTATCGCTCATCCCATGTTCAAGGATATGCTGGTGCGCGATGCTGAACAGATGAATATCTGGAGGCATTCCAACAAAACCGAAACCTCTTAATCCATTGGTTGGCATACCCAAACCCCAATCTACGAATCAAGCTCGTACCGTTCTAAAAACCGGTACGGGCTTGATTCATTTTATGCATTTTACCATTATATAGGGAAGGTTATTTTCACAGGCTAACTTTGAGGACATCTTTTAATGAAGTGTTGGCAAAGTAGCAGCCGCTGTTTCTAAGCAATAAAATTCTTTATACCCCTATTCGGTTCGCTGGGGCGCACGTAGCTGTTAGTGCCTGATGCCGTATTTTTGCGCCTTACGCACTACCGTGGACTGGTTAATGCCTAGTATGCTGGCAATCTGGTAACTGGAACGGTAGACGGAGAAAGCTTTTTTTAAAATCTCCCGCTCGGTGTTTTCCAGGGCTTGTTTTAAAGGCATCAACGGGTTGTTCTTTTCGTGCCGGCCGGAGATGTGCAGAATATCAGCCGGCAGTTCACCCACGGAGATAATGTCGTTGATCGAGGTAACCACCAGTCGCTCCATCAAATTTTCAAGTTCCCTGACATTGCCGGGCCACTGGTATCTTTCCAGCAGGTTGTAAACCTGGGTATCCAATCGTTTTTGCATGTTGTATTTCTGATTGAACATGCCGAGAAAGTAATTCATCAGCACCGGAATATCTTCCCGGCGCTCCCGCAGGGGAGGTACGGTGATCGGAATAACGCTGAGACGGTAAAATAAATCCAAACGGAACTGATTATTATCGATCATAGTATTGAGATCGCGGTTGGTGCCGGTGATAACACGGCAGTCTACTTTTATTGGCTTAATGCCGCCAACCCGCATGATCGTTCTATCCTGCAGCACCCGCAGCAGTTTGACTTGCAATTTAAGCGGCAACTCACCGATTTCGTCCAGAAAGATGATGCCTCCTTGAGCCAGCTCAAACATGCCGGCTTTGCCGCTTTTGCTGGCGCCGGTAAAGGCGCCGCTTTCATAGCCGAAAAGCTCTGATTCCAGCAGGTTTTCCGGGATAGCTCCGCAATTTACTTTAATGAAAGGTTTGTCTTTGCAATGGCTGTACTTGTGAATGATCTCAGCGATCAACTCCTTGCCGGTTCCTGATTCGCCCTGGATCAAAACCGTGGAATCCACTGCGGCAATACGTATGACCAGGCCCACCAGTTCTTTCATTTTTACCGAGGTCATCACCAGGCTGCGGGAATTTTCAAGTTTCATTTGTTCCAATTCGGTTTTATAGTGTTCCCGCAGACTTTCCATTCTTTCCAGTTGCCGCTGCAGGGTGTTTAGTTCGGTAATGTCGCGGACATTGGTTACCACCATCATGATATTGCCTTGTTCATCGTAAATCGGGTTGCTGGTGACGATAGCCTCTTTACCGGTATTGGCGGTCAGCGTTAGGGTGGCCCGCTTGCCGGTTTCCAAAGCCACCAGTGTGCCCGAACGGGAAAAAACTCCTTCCCGCACCAGATCCGCCATGTTCCTGCCCATGCACTGTTCCTGAGTGATCCCCATCACCTGTTCAAAACCTTTATTGATTCTAAGGGTATTGGCTTGGCCGTCGGTTACATACAGGCCGTCGAACATGGACTCGATCACCGCTTCCATTTCCCGCTCCCGCAGACCTTCCACAAGCTCCAGCTTGCGCGCCAGTTCATTCAACTCGGTGATGTCGCGGACGTTGGTCACCACCATGACGATCTTTCCGTCTTCATCGTAAATCGGGTTGCTGGTGACGATAGCCTCCTTGCCGGTACTGGCAGTAAGAGACAGCGTCGCGCGCTGTCCGGTGGCCAGAGCCGCCAGGGTACCGGAACGGGAGAAAACACCTTCCTTCACCAGATCCGCCATATTTCTGCCCAGACATTGCTCCTCGGTGATGCCCATAATGCGTTCGAATCCTTTATTGATACGCAGTGTGTTGGCCTGGCCGTCGGTCAAATACAAGCCGTCGAAGGATGATTCGATAATCGCTTCCAGTTCCCGGTTCAGGCGCTTGGTGTATTCGGATTCCCGCACCAGTTGCTCGATTTCCGAAATGTCACGCAACAGCAACAACCGCCCGACGCAATTCCGGTTGATCATAATATCCTTGCAAAAGGAAATATAGGTATTGCCTTTGAAGTTGAGTCTGGTTTCCGAGAGTTGGTTATTTTGCAGCAAGGCAAGTATTTCCTGGTTTGCTATGACCTCCGCGGCCAAAGCATGCAAAACGCTGCCTTCATCCAGATCCAGCACCCGGGCCATCCATTTATTAATGATCCTGATGCGGCCGGAGTTGTCAATCGCTATAAGCGGAGTAGAAACAGCATCAGTGGTGGCTTTAAATTCCGCCTTGGTAAAGTCTCCCCGCGAGGCTTCCAGTTTCATCAGATAAGGATAGTCGACGATGCCGATAATGCTGCCTTCTTTTTCAACCAGAGCAAAATCATAGGGCTGCCCGGAAGGGAAAACAGCTTCCTCGTCATGGGCCAACTGGCGAAATTCCCGGGACATTACCAGCAGTATATCGGATTCTGCCGGCAGTCCCCGCAATAAGGCCGCCAGCAACATATCTTTGCTAACCACACCGATACATTTTCCCTCCTGGCTTAAAACCGGTGCAGCCATCAAATCTTTATCCAGCAGCAAATAAGCGGTTTCGCTTACGGACTGTCCGGTATGCAAAAATATGCCTTTAGGGTTTATCGCGTCAATAGCTTTCAAGACACTGGGGTCCTCCTTTACTGAATAATTCGTTGGCAGTGGTAACTTTGCCGGATAATTTGGCGCGAATAAAAAATTTAATAATGAAAGGAGCGGATGGGTGAGTATGGAAAAAGTTCATCATGAATAAGTTTGATGAAAAATGCTCATGTGAGTATTTTTAGTAATACGGTACCGGTACAATGCTATGCACATAATATATTCCACTGATTCCTTCGGAAATATTGGTT
>DATMYB010000649.1:0-3189 GCA_035561215.1 Syntrophomonas sp.
ATATTGGAAACAATTGGGAACATCTATATCCACCTGAAAACTCAATAATTTAAAGAGCCGCTCAGCTTTGAAGCGGCTCTTTAAATTTGGAGCTTAAATGGACAGCCTAAAATCCTCTATTTTTTGCTGAATCACTTCGACAGGAGATCCGCCGTTCATTTTTAGAAGAAGCATTTGTTCGATGTCGTTGTCGCTGAGTATTACAATCAGCTTTCCCTGGGTTCCCCACAGTTCGGACAGAGTGTATTCGATGTTTTTCGCTTGACCCTTTCTCGAGAAGATCATGGCAAACAACCCCGCGCCGTGCCGTTTCAAATAGTTGCCGATTTGCAGAACGTCCCTTTTTTTGATGGGCATGCCGGAGTTTTTTGCGTCGATGACAATATAGTCTGCGTGGTACTGGTCTCTCATGAATTTCCAGAACCCGTCCTGTGTGTAGTTGGGCAAAATGAAGTCGCGGCGATTAACCTTGTTCATGTCGAACAACTCTTTGATGGGCTGCTTAAGGGGCGGGCAGAACAGCAGGGTGATGATTTCGCCGATAAACCCTTGGTATTTACTCCAGTGTTGTGTTCCAGCGGGGCATTGCTGAAGAGCATGAATCAGCTCCTCAATCCGGTTGCTCGGAACTTCCTTTTTCCGTGCTTGAAATCGCTTGCTGAGTGGATGGTCTATCATAGAAATTTCATGTGAAAACTCCGTTGAGATATAATCCCGGTCCCACAGATCTATCTGTGCATCTTTCAGTTTGCTTCTATACTCGGCCGGTAAAGTGCCGGGGATGATTAACAGGACGGAAGCATCCGGGTCGAATTTCCGATAAGTATTCAGCTGGTCAATGATATCGTCGACCCGTAATCCGGTAAGGGAGGAATAGCTTTTTATTTCCGCAATCATCTTTTTTGAATCCATTTTCCGATAAAAGACTATGTCCTCCCTGGAAATCACCCGGTGGTCCGGCTTAACCGCTACATTGGTTTGTACATTGGTATATTTATCACTTTGCATCAAAATGGATTGAATAAAAGATTGGAACTGAAATTCAGTAAAATAGTGGCTGTTTCCTTTGATCATATTACAGAAACTATGCGCCAACTGGAGGTTTTCAAGTTCATCTCCATATCCCGCCGACTTCGGCAGCTTATGATCAATGTCGATGTTTCCGTCCAGCGGTTCGCCGCAGATGGAGCATCGGGTTCCATCGCGCTTTAACAGTGCGTCAATTATTTTTTCCCTGTCTTTCATACAGGCACCTCCTTACAGCTGGGGTCAGGAGTATTCCCTGAGCCACCGTACCAAATCCTGATAGTCTTTTAGGGACATCTGGTGCTCTATTTCCTTTTGGAACTGAATGGCTTTGCCCGAGTAATAGGACGTGGTGGCAACCATGGCATAGGTCGCCCTCTCCTGTTGGAGGACACCGTACAACTGCCGAATTACGTTAATGCCCACCGGATGCTCGGGCTCGTGCTTCTTACACTCCACCAGGTATAAAAACGATCCCATTTCACTTTTCTTCGCTGCGTAGATATCTTTGCCGCCATCTCTTGTTTGCGGAGTCAAATGAACCTCATACCCCATTTTCCCCAGCAGATCTGCCACCAATTGCTCAAATTGCCGGGGTGTCAGCGCGTGGAGCAAGCGCGGGTTGTTTTTTAAATCCCGCATCACCTGCTTATTGATCTCGAACACTTCTATCTGCATACGTGTAAACTGCTTGTCCGATTTTTGCAATGGGCGGCCCAGCACATCACATAATCCTTCCTGGACGATAATGTCCGTGCCGCTGGTTACGTGATGGTCTTCCAGTAGATAAAGCATACTGTACAACGCTCTGATATTTCCATCCGCTTTTTTTATAATCTCCGGCCACACATAAGGGGAAATCTCTTCTTTATGCTGTCGGATAAATTGGTGTATGATTTCCTGGGCTTGTTGTGATGTCAATGAATCTAGATTGAAGTGATAGCCATCGGGATTTAAAATATCCGGTGTTCTGTTTCCGATTAAAAGGATATGTAAATTGTCCTGCTGCTTGCTCTTTTTTAAGCGTGCATCGAACCTTTGGATATTACCGTAGGGTGAATCGGATTCTAAAGCAGAATCTGTTTCATCGACAATACATAGCGTCAGTTGGGGAAATGGATCTTGTATCCCGTCTATTCTTTGTTCCCAAAAGGTCTGCGCCGATACTGGGTGGTCAAAATAATGAATACCCCCAGGATACAGCGAGTCATACTCCTCGGCATATTGTTTTGCAAAAAAGGTTTTGCCCGCCCCGTAGGGTCCCTTTATCGACGCGATCGCCGGCGAGTTGTGGAACAAATAAGATCGCAGATGCTCTAGCTCTTGCTTCCGCTCAATGATAAACTCGCAGCCGCTCAACGGTTCATTCCATACTGTGACTGGACAAATCATATTTCCACCTGCCTTTGTATTCTAAACGCTGCTCTGTATTTGCTAACTGTATATTTCATTATACATAATTTACCGATAGAAGCAAAGCATGTCTGAATATCAACGTGTCGGGGTGATTGACAAGTTTTCGCTGCTTACTGCCGAGTCGGCAGCCCTTCAGAAGAGCAGGAATTAAGTCTTGAAACGCAGGTTCAATACTATACAGATAAAATTGCATCTTTCCCGTTTGGGAAAAACGTAGGGGTATTTGCAGATATGGCTTCAGGCAGGAATACAAAGCAGCGGCCGGCATTTAAAAAGCTTATGACAAAATGCCGGGCCGGTAAGGTGGATTTGATCCTCACAAAATCCATCAGCCGCTTTGGAAGGAATTCTTTAGAAACCATTTATGCACTAAGGGAGCTCCGCAGCCGGGGTGTGAATGTTTACTTTGAGCAGGAGAATATTCATCTGCTTGATCCTACCGCACAGCATGTGATTGAAATCTACTGCGCATTGGCACAGAACGAAAGCGAGAACAAAAGCCATGACATCCGCTGGGGAATTAAAGAAGGGTTTAGGGCAGGCACATCAGGATATCAAAACTTCGCATGTTATGGGTATCGATATGACGAGGCAAAGCAGACTCTTGTCATCGTTTCGAAAGAGGCAAAAGTAATCCGCATGATTTTTAATTTGCGTCTGCAGGGATATAGCCTTGGTGCAATTTCATTAGAGCTAGAGAAAAAGAAAATCCCTTCGCCAGCAGGAAAGCCTGTCTGGAACAGGGAA
>DATMYB010000650.1:0-2780 GCA_035561215.1 Syntrophomonas sp.
GTGATATAGAAGTGCATAACAATATGACTTATTCATAACAGAACGGAGTTGAAATTACGGCAAGTATTACAAAGAATGCTCTTAAGCAAGGAGGTACAGTGTTATGGGAAATTTAGCCGCGACGATTCATTCCCAAGTTAAAAGATACTCTGACCGGGCTGAAAACGCTCTTTACTACAAAGAAGGCGATGCTTGGAAAGGAATTTCCTGGAGGGAATTTGGTGAACGCATTGACAATGCCGCTAAAGGACTGCTGGAACTTGGAGCCGGTGAAGGCGACATGATCGCCATCTATTCCAGCAACCGTCCTGAATGGGTCATCAGTGACTACGCTATTATGAGCATAAAATGCGCGACGGTCGCCATTTATGCCACCAACACCTGGGAACAGGCCGAATATATTGTTAACGACGCCCACTGCAAGATCATATTCGTTGACGATCAAACCCAATATGATAATGTGATGCAGTTTTTTAAAGGTCACAGTCACTTGGGTCATATAATTGTATTTTCCCAATCGGTCAAGATCGATCCAAATGATGACAACGTCATGTATATTGACGATCTGTATGAGCTGGGGAAAAAATCGGATCGGGAAAACGAACTGCAGCAACGGATGGACGCCATCACTGCCGACGACGTAATGTCTGTCATCTATACTTCCGGAACCACCGGCGACCCCAAGGGGGCTATGCTGAACCATAAATGTTTTTTTGTTGAAATCGAGGCGCTGAACTCGCGTTTTCCCATGGGAGAAAACGATATTGAGGTGGTATTTCTGCCCTTGAGTCATGTATATGAAAAAGCTTCGTCCTATTGGATGCATGCTCAGGGGGCTACCCAATACTTCTGCAGCGATACCAATAAAATCGTGGAGTATTTTGGGGAGATACGTCCTACCTATATGTGCGGTGTGCCTAGATTGTTTGAAAAAATGTACGCGGCTATTTATGCCAAGATGGAAAAAGCCGGCGGCATTAAAAAGAGTATATTTGACTGGGGCATCAAAACCGGGAAGCAATATGAATTTGCCCGGTACCGCGGGGAAAAAACCTCTCCGGCGCTGAATTTAAAATATAAACTGGCCTACAAGATGGTACTTTCCACCGTCAGAGAATTGCTGGGCGGGCGGCTGAATTTCTTCTCTGCCGGCGGCGCGCCGCTGTCCCGGGAAATTGAAGAATTTTTCTTTGCCGCCAATATTTTTATCGCCCAGGGTTACGGTCTGACCGAAACGTCACCAATGGGTTCCTGCAACGCCCCCAAGGATTTTAAATTCGGTACCGCCGGCAGGCCTATCGGCGGTAATCAAGTCGTAATCGCCGAAGATGGCGAGGTGCTTATAAAAGGCGATAATGTTTTCAAGGGATATTGGAACAAACCGGAAGCTACCGCCGATGCCATGACCGAAGACGGCTTTTTTAAAACCGGCGATATCGGCGAAATCGACCCAGACGGTTTCCTTAAAATCACCGACCGCAAAAAAGATATCATCATTACCGCCAACGGCAAGAATATTCCGCCCCAGTTAATCGAATCAAGAATTTGCCAGGACTATTATTTTGAACAACTGGTGGTGTTCGGCGACAAGCAGAAATATATCACCGCTTTGATTGTGCCGGCTTTCCCGGCACTGGAGGAATACGCGGCGGATAAGGGCATTGCCTATCAAAGCATCGGCGAGCTGCTGAAAAAGCCGGAGATTATACAATTGTACCGGGACAGAATAGACAGCCAGTCCACAGACCTGGCCCATCATGAAAGAATACAGAAGTTCACCCTGCTGGAACATCCCTTTACGGTTGAAAACGGCGAAATGACCCCCAGCAATAAAATTAAAAGAAAAATCATCGGTCAACATTACGCTGCTGCCATTGAGAGCATGTATGCGGAATAATGGGGATTAAGACCAAGCTAAAAAAGCGCCTGCACGGTCTCTAAGAGATTAACTAATGGCTGGACCGTGCAGGAAACCCCGCCCCTTTACTTTGCAGATCATTTCGGCAGATTGCGGATACATAACGCAGTTAACGCCAGTTGTTCATAATATTAATTACCGTGCTGTTTCATCAGGATCAGCACGGTTTTTTGTCTTTGCAGCGCCAGGGCAGGATGCAATTTGGGATTGTAAAGACTGGGCGCCTGAGGAAGCCCGGCCAGCATAGCGCATTCATCCCGGGTGAGAGCGGAAGCGTTTTTGTTGAAATAGATTCGGCTGGCGGCTTGGATGCCGTACGCATCAGAACCGTAGTAAATTACATTGATGTACATCTCCAAAATTTCGTTCTTGGTATATAGCCGTTCCAATCGAATTGCCAGCAATAATTCCTTAATTTTACGCATATAAGTTTTTTCATTGCTCAAAAACAAATTTTTAGCCAACTGCTGAGTAATGGTGCTGCCGCCTTGGCTGATGGTACCCCCCTCCAGATTGGTCAGATAGGCTCTGCCGATGGCCTCGATATCGAATCCATGATGTTTATAGAATTTATGATCTTCCACTGCAATTATCGCCTGGACAAAATCCGGCGGGATTTTGTCCAGGGGTGTATAACCCGATACGTTAGCAGTTATCTGTTTGACCAGATCCGAGTTTAAAGCGTATTTGCTTCCGGCGGTGCTGGCATCGATGAAATAGTTAACTCCGATCAACACCAACAACACAATCAAAATCAAACTTACAAACCTTTTCATTATTCCATACCCCTCCAAAAATTATTGTAGCTGTTTTGTTCGGGATTTTGTCAACATTCAATTGTTTTGTTCATATAATGTTAGAA
>DATMYB010000651.1:0-3453 GCA_035561215.1 Syntrophomonas sp.
TTCGAATCTCGTCTTCCGCTCCATAGAGAATAATCCCCTCGGCTTATGCCGAGGTGTTGTGTTTTTAACTGAAATAGTATACATTTCTTTAGGAAGCTTTTACTTTGTAAAACTATATTGCCTTTGCAAAATCTCGGCAATAATCAGAGAAAAGATTTCAATTTTAGTTAGGAGGAGCATAAATGAGCGCCAGGTTAGAAAAGATAGAAAACAGCGAGGCTTACCTGAACATTGAGGTGGATCCGCAGGTATTCGAAGAAGGCCTGCAGCAAGCCTATAGAAAAGTGGTAAAACAGGTAACGATTCCGGGTTTTCGCAAGGGCAGAGTACCCCGAGAGTTGCTGGAGGCCCATTTCGGTCGCGAGATTCTTTATGAAGATGCAATAGAAGCAATTGTTCCAGGTGCTTTTGAGGAAGCATTAACGGAGCTGGATATAGAGCCGATTGCTCAGCCTGAGTTCGAAATAGAAGAAATACAAGACGATAAAATGCTTAGATTTAAAGCCAAGGTAGCCGTTAAACCTGAAGTAGTTCTTGGTCAGCTGGAAGGCCTGGAAGTAACTGTACCGGTTTTTGCCATGGACGAAGCAGATGTGGACAGACGCATGGAAGATATGGCTGCCCACTATGCCCAGGTGGTGGAGAAGACCGACGAGCCGGCGGAGATGGGAGATACAGCTACCATTGATTTTGAAGGATTTATGGACGGAGTAGCATTCGAAGGCGGCGAGGGAGAGAACTATCCGCTGGAACTGGGTTCCCATTCCTTTATTCCCGGCTTTGAGGAGCAGGTAGCAGGATTGAAGGTAGGAGACACCGCCGATGTAATGGTAAAGTTCCCGGACGCCTACCAGGCGGAAGAGCTGGCTGGTAAAGATGCGGTTTTCAAAGTAACCGTACATAAAATCGAGACCAAGCAGCCTCGCGAGCTTAATGATGAATTTGCCCAGGAAGTCAGCAATTTTAACACTTTGGAGGAATTGCGGGATGATGTTCGGAAACAAATGCAGGAGTCCCTTGACAACCGCAGAAAGAGTATGCTGCGGGAAGCGGTTTTGAGCAAAGCCCTCGAAAACTGCCAGATCGATGTTCCTGCTCCGGTCGTTAAAATCCAGTTGCAGAACATGCTCAATCAATTCGCGGAGCAATTGAAAATGCAAGGCCTTTCTATTGAACAGTATTTCCAGCTGACGGGAAGAAATGTGGATAGATTCAATGAGGAAATGTGGCCGGAAGGTGAGAAAAACGCTCGCACCAATTTTATGCTGGAAAAATTGATTGAAGAAAAAGGTATTGAGATAAGTGACGAAGAATTAGACAAATATATCGTTGAGATGGCTACGTCGATGGGCGTTGAAGCCGATCAGGCCAAACAGAATTTGGCCGGGGTCATGGATGACTTGGCCTATCGTATGAAAATCGATAAGGCGCTGGATTATTTGGTTGATAACGCAGTCGTTACGGAATCAGACGAGACGGAAGAAGAAAATAGCGATGATGCTGGTGTAAGCGAAGAAGAACCAGAAGCGTAAAAAAGAATACTATAGCTAATAGATGCTGAATAATTAAGTAGAGGAGGGAGTTCCTAATGTCATATCTGGTGCCGATGGTAGTAGAGCAAACCAATCGCGGGGAAAGATCCTACGATATATATTCCCGCCTGTTAAAAGACCGCATTGTCTTCTTGGGCAGCGCAGTCGACGATACCGTTGCCAATTTGATTATTGCCCAATTGCTGTTCCTGGAGGCGGAAAATCCTGACAAAGATATCAACTTGTACATCAACAGTCCCGGAGGTTCCATTACCGCAGGCATGGCCATATTCGATACCATGCAATATATAAGGCCCAATGTATCTACTATATGCGTAGGTATGGCGGCCAGTATGGGAGCTTTCCTGCTTGCGGCCGGAGAAAAAGGGAAACGTTATGCCCTGCCTAATGCGGAAGTGATGATCCATCAACCTTCCGGGGGCACCGAGGGCCAGGCTACCGATATTGAAATTCGGGCCCGCCGGATTATTAATATGAAAGAAACCTTAAACCGGATTTTGTCTGAAAGAACCGGTCAGGATCTGGAAAAAATCCGTCAGGATACGGAAAGAGATTATTTCATGACGGCTGCCGAAGCCAAGGCATACGGCCTCATCGATGAAGTAATCAGCCAGCCCAAAATCAGTAAGTAGTAAAAAATTAACCCACCAGAAGAGAGGTGACCAGAATGCCGAAATATGGTGATGACAAAGGCCAATTAAAATGTTCATTTTGCGGCAAGACTCAGGAACAGGTAAAAAAACTGGTAGCAGGTCCCGGCGTGTATATTTGCGACGAATGCATTGAGCTTTGTAATGAAATCATCGAAGAAGAACTTTCGGACGATATCGGTTTTGAGTTGGGCGAAATACCCAAGCCACAGGACATTAAGGAGATTATGGATGATTATGTCATTGGTCAGGAAATCGCCAAAAAATCTCTGGCAGTAGCGGTATACAATCATTACAAGCGCATCAATCTGGGTATGAAACTGGATGACGTTGAACTGCAGAAAAGCAATATCATGATGCTGGGACCGACGGGAAGCGGCAAAACATTGTTGGCACAAACCCTGGCTCGCATTCTGAACGTCCCCTTCGCTATCGCTGATGCGACCTCGCTGACCGAAGCCGGTTATGTGGGCGAAGATGTGGAAAACATCCTGCTTAAATTGATTCAGGCAGCCGACTACGATATTGAAAAAGCCGAAAAAGGAATCGTATATATTGACGAAATCGATAAGATCGCGCGCAAGACTGACAACCCCAGCATTACCCGGGATGTTTCCGGTGAAGGGGTACAGCAGGCCTTGCTGAAAATACTGGAAGGAACCGTGGCCAGCGTTCCGCCCCAGGGAGGACGCAAGCATCCGCATCAGGAGTTCATACAGATCGATACCAGCAATATCCTGTTTATTTGTGGAGGAGCCTTCGAGGGGATCGATAAGATCATCCAGAGCCGGGTTGGAGAAAAGGTAATGGGATTCGGCGCCGATATCAAAAAACATGAGGAAAAGAAAATCGGGGATATTTTGAATCAGATTCTGCCCCAGGATCTGCTTCGTTATGGACTTATTCCTGAGTTCGTGGGACGTGTTCCCATCATCGTGACCTTGGACGCCTTGGATAAGAGTTCCCTGGTCAGAATTTTGACCGAGCCCAAAAACGCCCTGATCAAACAGTACAAAAAACTGTTTGAACTTGACGGTGTTGATTTGGAGTTTATGGACGATTCCCTGTCGGCTATTGCCGATGAGGCGCTGCGGCGCAATACCGGCGCCAGAGGGCTAAGGGCCATCATTGAGGATGTAATGCTGGAGGTCATGTATGATGTGCCGTCTCGCTTGGATGTGACTAAGGTGCTGATTACCAAGGACGTCATCGAAAAGAAGGAGAAACCTCTGCTGGTGACGGTGGATGCC
>DATMYB010000652.1:0-2766 GCA_035561215.1 Syntrophomonas sp.
ACGCTGAGTCTGGCCACGGTTTGTTTGTACATTCAACTAACCAACTATGATTCCCCGGCAAAAATCAAACAAAAAGAACGTCCCTTTGTTGGGTTATTGATAGCGGGATAATCCCGTTTTTACAGTATTTAGTACCGCCTCAGTTTCGTCGATGCGGTAGATTCGGGCCGGTTGGTTTTTGCTCCAGTCCATGTCAACGGAACTGAAGAAAATGGCGGCTTTAATGCGGGGATATTGGTCGATATGGGCGAACATATCCTGCAGCCATTTCGCCTTGTCCCCGCCTACGGAGTTGCAGCCAAATTCGGTAATCATAAAAGGCTGAGCGAAATGTTGCGAGTATTCCGCGTAAAGGGGACCGTAAATGTCCGCAAATTCGCGCCAGCGTTCGCCTTCATAATAAGTTCCGGTATTGTAGCCGGTCAAACCAATGATATCCACATATTCGCTGCCGGGGAAATAATTCAAATAGTTGTTCCAGCCGAAGTCCGGAAAGGAAAGATCGTGAGGGTTCCATACCCATATCACATTGTCCACCTGGTTGGCGGCGAAAATATTGTATATATATTTCCAGGCCTCGATATACAGGTCGGCGTCGTTGCCATAATGATAACTGCAGTAAACGCACCAGTCGCCGTTCATCTCATTATTCAGCCGGAACAGGATCGGATGCCCGAATTTTTTTATATCCCGGGCGTATTGCTGGAGATAATCATCAAAGTCTCCGTTCAGCAGTTTGGGGATAATATTGGCGTTGAATTCCGCCAGCGGAACGCCCGAGGGGTTGTAAGGGGCTGCGTTGTAGTCCCGCATAAAACCTAACTGCAGAGTAAGTTCCAGCAGACGCTGCTGTTCCCAGGCGGTTTGCAGATCCTGCAGGGGCAGGGTTTCGTCCAGATTCTGATACCGGATCAAAAAATGAAATTTATAATCGAGACTTTTTTCAACGGCGTTCAGATTTTCCATTTCCCCTGGGGCCTTCGGCTCGTAAATACCCCACTTCAATTGCGCCTGGGGGCCGAAATATTGTTCATAGGCCTGAACGGTTTCCGCATTCCATTGTTTGGCAACAACCGGATGCAGGGTGGGAGCAAGATTTTCATGCTTCTCCACGGGGCGAAAACTTTTCACCAACCGCATGAACTTTTGCTCGTCGATAGGCCGGCTGGATTTCATTAGAATGGTGTAGACCAGCCGGTTGTTTTCTATGAGTTTGACGCATATATAATGGTTTTTGTCGTTGGCGACCCGCTGCAGCGGGGGGCGCTGCCATTTGATGAGATTGGCCGGGCGGCCGTTAATAAACATATACTTGTTGGTTTTCCCCGTTATCGTTTGGTCCCGTTCCAGGAAACCGTTGCTGTAGCCGATATAAGATTTAGCGTCGCTGACGGTGCCGTTAAAGTCGTCGCAGTATACTTCCAAATCATTTTGCCGGTCGGTAAAATCGCTTTTGAGGGCGGCCTCTTCAAGATCTGGCTGCCAGCCGGCCGGATAGTTAATGGCATAGCCGCCGGCATAATTGTATAGCCGCAGGTATTGATCGTCTACTTTGACGATGGTTTTAACCGCATCCTTACTAATAATTTTGTCATCAGCGAGATAGCCGTCATGATACCGGACCATATAAATCCAGGCGCCTCCCATGACCAACAGCAATAAGACTGCTGCCGCGATATATAATAGCATCTTTTTCAAACCACTTCACCTCAGTTGTAATACGTTTAAGCTTTCCGCCTTCTTACTCCACCTGACCCAACAGATCCAACAGAGGGACGTCAGACTGTGTGAAAAGTCATAAAATTACTGTGTAGTGGTCATAAAGTGGAGCAAAGTTAGGTTATATAGCATCAAATAATATCTTCTGTCCCTAAATTTGCTCAAAAACAAGCCTAAAGTGGAGTGAATTTTTAAGCCTATATCGTTTTCACACAGCCTGACGTTCTTTTTGTTTGACCTTTTCCTTACTGTACTTCAGGGTTCTTGCGGAAGCAAAAGAACCGCCCACGTGCTTCTTCGAAGCCGGCCTTTTGGCAAATTGAGATGGCTCTTGAGCCAAAAATCCAACAAAAAGAACGTCCCCATGTTGGATTATTTTCGCCTTCTTACTCCACCTAGCTTTTCTGCCAGGGGGGTGAGACTGACTACATAAACGGCGGCGAAGCTCAGCAGTGTTACCAGCAGATAGAGGGCGATCATGCCCCGGGTGCGGTTCCATAGATCCGGGTATCCGAGGACACCAGCCGACGTTACCAGGGCGGTCAGCACTAAAGGATGCAGCAGGTAGATAAGAAAAGATTGGCGGGAGATCCAGTCGACGGCAGCGCGAAAATGGCCGCGATAATGCTGGGCCAGGGAATAAAAGAAAAAGTAGCTGCACACGGTATACAACGTCACCGTGGGGCGGCTGGAAGAGCCGAAGATATTATTGACGTAGCCGTCCCCAATCACCAGTGCCAGGCTGAAAACCCATAGAAGCCCCAACAAAACGCGGCGGTCGCGAATGAACCCGGACCAACTTTTATGGTAGAGAGCAGCGGCCATGCCGAAGACAAAGAAAAAGATCCATACGGGAAAGACCACCAGGAACAAGTTGCTCATCGTTTGGTTAAAGATGATCTGACCCCGGGTCTGGGCGTTTAATATGAGCTGACAGCCCAGGGTAAGGGCCAGCGCCGTCAGCAGGCAGAGGCGGGGAGAGCGCAGCAGCCAGCGGTACAACAGGGGATAGAGAATATACATCTGGATGATGATGATTACAAAATA
>DATMYB010000653.1:0-6544 GCA_035561215.1 Syntrophomonas sp.
AAATATATATGCCCCATAGGGGCATGAGGCATTCCATTATGGAAAGGTGGTATTTAACCATGCATATTATTGATAAGCTTCAGGAAGATGAGCCATTTCGCACGCTATGCCTGACAATTGTATCCGGTATATTCGTACTGGCAAGCTTCTTAAAATGGTTTCCGGAGCTGCCCTTTGATCCCGCTTGGATAGCTATTGCTATCAGCGGTGTTCCAATTGTCCTCGGTGCAATTAAAGGTTTGGTAGCAGAGTTTGATGTCACTGCCGACATGCTGGTCGCAATTGCCCTGATCGCGGCAGTTATCATCGGAGAGTATTTTGCTGCCGGCGAAGTTGCTTTTATTATGCAGTTAGGCAAGGTTTTAGAGGATGTTACCGCCGGGAAGTCTCGTAAAAGCCTGCAGGCACTCATAAAGCTCACACCTCAGAAGGCTTTCATCCGTACGGCGGATGTTGAGAAAGAAATACTGGCTTCAGAGGTTAAAACAGGCGACCTGCTTTTAGTTCGTCCCGGTGAGGCAATCCCTGTAGATGGAAGGATCGTACGCGGAAGCACTTCCATCTACCAGGCTGTTATGACCGGCGAATCGGTCCCCGTTGACCGGACTATCGGAGATAATGTCTACCAGGGAACTTTGAACCATCAAGGCGCCATTGAGGTTGAAGCCACAAATGTCGGAGATGCTTCTTCGCTCAAAAAGATGATCCGCTTAGTAGAGGAAGCAGAGCAAAACAAAGCGCCTATTGTCCGGGTTGCAGATAAATGGGCGCGTATTCTTGTTCCGGTTGCATTGGGCTGCGCTCTGCTGATCTGGCTGCTTACAAAGGATATTTACCGTGCCGTTGCCGCTTTGGTTGTTTTTTGCCCCTGTGCATTGATACTTGCGACTCCGACCGCCATGATGGCTGCTATTGGAAATGCCACAAAAAAAGGTATCCTCATTAAATCCGGTGCGGCTGTGGAGGCGGCAGCCAAAATCGACACCCTTGTGATGGATAAAACGGGAACTCTGACCTATGGTAAGCTCCATGTGGAAGATATTCATATACTTGACAGCAGCATTGATCACACAAGCTTTGTAAACTTGATCGCCAGTGCAGAGAAATTCTCCGAGCATCCTCTGGGAAAAGCCGTTTTAGCTTATAGTCAAAGTCAGGGTATTTTGGCCAAAGACCCGGAAGAATTTAAAACACATACCGGCAAAGGCGTAATCGCCACCGTAGATGGCCATAAAGTCCTGATCGGTGAAAAGGCCATTGGGTATGAGCTTATCGATATGCATCCTGATGCTATGGCCCTCATCCATCAGATCCAGAACCAGGGTAAAACAGTTTTACCTGTGGCTTTAGATGAAAGGATAATTGGAATCATATCCATTGCGGATGTACTTCGTAAAGAAGCCAAGGGTACTATTGCAGAGCTGAAAAAAAACGGTATTTCGCGTATAGTCATGCTGACAGGCGATAATCAGGCAGTAGCTAATTCCATCGGAAATATGGCAGGTATGACGGATATACTTGCTTCCCAATTGCCGGAGGGTAAAGTTGACTCCATCAAAAATCTGGAGGCGGAGGGACACTCAGTCGGTATGATCGGTGACGGTGTAAATGATGCGCCGGCTCTTGCTACCGCCTCCGTAGGCATCGTCATGGGGGCAATCGGCTCAGATGTAGCAATGGAAGCTGCCGACATTGCTTTAATGAGCGATGATCTCAGCAGGCTTCCCTTTTTGGTTAGAATTTGCCGAAAGACCAGAGATCGTATCGTTTTCAACATCGTAATCTCTATGATTATCAACTTTGGGGCGATCCTTCTTGCAGGCTTTGGCCTTTTAAACCCGGTAACAGCAGCGCTTGTTCATAATTTCGGTTCGGTGTTTGTGGTTATCAATTCCGCACTGCTGCTCACATATAACGAGCAGGACCGGGCTGCCGTTTGACAAGGTGCTGTACCGATCATGGCTGCGTTCCTGGCCGCTATAAGGCAAATAAGCAATAATTCAAATAATGTTCACTTTAAACCGGCAAAAGGGTATAATAGTGGTATTGAATTTTAAATTGCCGACATAGCGTTTGCTCTGGGAAGGAGGACCATACATGCCGACACATCAGCATCATGATGTTGAAAATCTTTGCAAAAGGATCAACAGAGTCGAAGGACAATTAGGCGGAATTCGCAAAATGCTTGAAAGTAATAAGCCCTGTGATGAGATCATTATTCAGCTTAATTCAGCAAAGGCAGCTTTGCAGAAGATCAGCCAAATCGTACTGGAAGACCATCTTGATCACTGTGTAATTGACGCACTTCGTGACGGAAATAGTGAAGTCCAGATCGATAGTTTGAAACGTGCTTTAAGCCAATATACCAAGATGGTTTGATAAAATTATTTCGGAAAGCTTCTTGTATCATCGCACGAGCGATTCCCCTGAGAAAATATTCCATCCGTATTTTTTGAATTGCTTTGCGCAGCTTTCCAGGAGTTGTCCCGCACACTTCTCTAAAAGGATATTTTAACGCCGTCGGCCAGTCCTTCGACATTGGCATCGATGATCAAATGATCCCCGATGTCAAGTCCCGAAGTAATTACGGTTTCCGTATTGGTTTTATGGGATATGGCTACAGGCGTACGCACTGCTTTTCCATTCACTGCTTTAAATACATAATTTACATCGTCCACTTCAAATACCGCCCCATTCGGAACGGCAATCTGATTTTTTTCACTGAAAATCAGGAATTCTACCGTTACCTCATAGCCGGGTTTAAGGGCCGCGTTGGGGTCATCTACCGCAATGACAACATCCACCCGGTATTCCTTCAGCCCCAAAGCCGAGGTGGTTTCGCCGGCAAAATCGTAAATTTCGTTGATTACGCCGGCATAAACAACGTCCCCGCCTTTCAGCTTGTGAATGATTTTCACCTTGTCGCCCACTTTGAGATAAGGCTCATAGCTTGTCAGGATCTGTGTCCTCACCGTCAGACTATCCTGTGCTTTAATCGTGGCAACGGTTTGCCCCTCATAAACATGGGAAACCCTCTTGACGGAAAGATCACTGACGTAGCCTGAGGCCCTGGCCTTTATTGTGCAGTCGGCCAGCTTCTCTTTCAAGCTGTCTATGGCAATATTTTCCCCTTCAATCAATGCGCTGATGCGTTCCGACACATTGCCTGAATAATCATTGTCAAGCTTGGCGCGCAGTGCGGCCAGCTGTATGTCCACAGCGTTCGTGGCCAGCTCGGCCTTTAAAAAGCTGTTCTTCAATTTGTCCATATCATTTTTCGATATGGCCCCATCCTGGTACATCGCCACCCCGTTCTCGTAATCCTGGCGGCAAAGCTCCCGGTCGTTTTGCAGTTCCTCTTTTTGGACAGCAAGCTGCTGTATGGAATATTGTATATCCTCTTTGTCATAAATTTCGGCTGTATCCGCTTCCCGGCTTTGTGCCTCATAGGCGGCAACAGCGCTTAATCGGGCATTGATTTCATTTTTATAATCCATGCTGTCAATGACTGCAATGACATCTCCTGCTTCCACGAAGCCGCCCTCGGCTGCCAGGATATCCGAGACCTTCCCAGAAACCTCGGAAATCATACTGATGTCGTCGCCAATATGAACCGTCCCGTCCTCAATAACGGAGTCCGCCACGTCTTTCGCGGCCACAGCCGTCACCTCAACCGCAACGCCCTGGTGCTGCAGTACCCACCATGCTGCAGCCATGATCATAAGCGCAGGAATGATTAAAAGTTTTTTATTTTTCATCATCTACTCCTTTTCCTTGAGCACTTCCGCCGGCTCAATATTACGTATATTTCTGAATATGATACGCGTTGACAAAACTGCCATGGCCGCGCAAATAACCAATGAATAAGCATAAGCGCGGAGCGGCACCGTAAAATTTATGATGTAGACATCCGAAGCAATAATGCGGGCCACAAGTTCCTTCACTCCCAGGGATAAAGGGTATCCGACCAGGATCCCCAAAGCAAAATTAAACGTTTGCTCAAAGGAGACGACTTCCAGAATATCCCGGTGCCGGGTTCCCAAAACCATCAGCGTGCCAAATTCATTTTTCCGCTCTCTCAGGGATATTCCCATGATGTTATAAATAAGGATAAAACCCGTACCCACGGATAGCAGCGCAAACATGTTCATCATGGCCCCCATACTTTTCATCAGCTCCCGATAGCTTTTTAACACCCGGTCCGACTCAGTCAGCGATATAATATTACGGGTTGCAGTCAGCTCGCTTTTTACATCTTCGCTTTTTCCCCTCTCTACTTTAAAAAGGAGGGTGTCGGCAATATCGCCTACCTGAAAATACCTGCTTACCGCGGCAATATCGATGTAACAGCCTGTGCCGAAGCTTTCCTCAACAAGCTCCATAACAGGGATTTTGACCGGCTCAGAACTCAGGTAGGCATTGTATACCTCGATCACATCACCCGGTTTTACGTTCAGCTTGCGGGCAGTGAGGGAATTCATGATCAGGCCGTCACTGCGGGGCTCGTAGCAGCGGTCGTAAATATCGACGATCCTGTAATTATTGGAATTGGCATGCAGTGCCTTCAGGGAAGTCAGCAACGTCATGTTCTCGTGCCGCAGCATCACCCCATAGCCGGCAATGGCCTCCACATCATAGATATCTTCAAGCTGCCGGGCGGAGGAAACCAAGCCGTTGTAATCCACATAACCATCCAGGGCGGCCTTCATATCATAAGTTTCCATTTTGGTGAACTGGGCGTAGAATATCTGCTCGGCAACCTCCTGAAATGAGAGCATAACCGCCGTCAAAGCAAAGGGAAACGCAATGGCAAAAGCCAGCAAAATGCTGCGCAGCTTATTCCTGTACATAAAACGCATGCTCATTTTCTTCCTCGGATTCAGCCACCGGTCCAAAAACCGGGGAATCGCAGTCATAGGGGCAGCCGAAGGCGTAACCGGGCGCATGGCTTCGGCGGGATGGATTTTAAGCAATTCCTTCACGCCGATATAGACCGCAAAAATGCTCACACATACGGCAATGATGACACTCAGCATTCTGGCAGACCAGTAATAATTCAATCCTTTCACGGGTAAATTATAATAATCCACATATATCGCGTACATGTATTGTGCCAGCGGCATGGAGAGTATGCCGCCTATAACGGCTCCCAAAACACCTATTGCCGCTCCCTGCTTCATATAACTTCTGATGAGTTCCCGGTCCTTAAATCCAAAGGCCTTCATCGTGCCGATCAGCGTTCGGTCCCGATCTATCATTTTGCGCAGCACAATATACAGCATAAAAACCGACACCAGTAAAAAAATAATCGGCAGCACCGTGCCGGTGCCGGTAAGCTGACTGAATTCGCTGTCCAGCATATAATTGCTGATCTGGTTTTCTCGTTCCACCAGGGAAGAAAGCCCATAGGGCGATAATTTATCCGTCAACTGCTGTTTTACGTCGTGAAACCGGTAGCCGGGCTCCAGCGTAAAGCCAAGCTCCGTTACCACCCCTGTACTGCCCAGGAGCTTCTCCAGCCTGGCTTTGTCCATGCCGGCAATATCATAGATTTCGGCGTCGGGAGACTGGGCGCCGCCCGGCGGCATGGCGTAAATATATTCCGGGGCCTGGGCCGTGCCCGCCAGAGTAAAGGTCTCTATGCTATCGCCGATGATCAGCCGTATCTCATCGCCTTCAGCGAATCCGTAAGCGTCAAACATCTTATCGCCCAGCAAAAGTCCGCTGTCTGAAAGCTGCCGGTCCGTTGACCGGAATTTATTTAAACGGTCATTTTGGTCATAAGCCATGAGATGAAGGGTGACGATATTGTTTTCTCCGTCAATGACTGCCCTTACGTCTTTGGTAAGCCTTCCAAAGGCAATATCGATGCCTTCGATCCGCTCCAGCTCCTTCAGCTTGCCCTCCGGGATCCCCTCGACCCCGGCAAAAATATCGGCAAAGGCACATTCATCGTAATATTCCTGCAGGGTGTAACGTAAATTGTACAATACATCGGTCATGCCAACAAAGATCAGCAGTCCCATGCCGATCACCATAGCCGCCCCCATATAAGAGGCCTTGTTCTTTATGGTATTGCGCCACAGGCCGGTAGAATATCTATGCATTACCATCTCACCTCTCCGGGGGATAATAACTGTTCATTTTTCACAATTCTTTCAATATAGCCGTCCTTGATATGGAAAACCCGGTCTGCAATCTTGGCAATGTCGGAATTATGCGTGATAATGACGACGGTCTTTTTGTATTCCCGGTTAAATTCCCATAAAAGCTGCAAAATCTGTACGCCGGTTTTAATATCCAGGGCCCCCGTAGGTTCATCGCAAAGCAGCAGTTCAGGGTTTTTGCAAATCGCCCTGGCGATGGCCACTCTTTGCTGTTGTCCGCCCGACAGCTTGCCGGGAAAATGGCCGGCACGGTCCGCAAGTCCCACTTTTTCAATGAGCAGCTTGGCATCAATGGGAGCCGGCGACATTTCGGCCGTTATCTCCACGTTCTCCAAAGCCGTAAGATTAGGCAGCAAATTATAAAATTGAAATACAAA
>DATMYB010000654.1:0-2152 GCA_035561215.1 Syntrophomonas sp.
TATGAGTACGATATAAAATCAATTGCAGAAAAATAGGAGGTATAAAAATGCGGACTTCGAAGGAATATCTGGACAAATTATCCAAAATGAGACCCAACATTTATATTGACGGAAAGTGTATTGGCCGTGATCATCCCAAAATTATACATGCTAGTAATGCGATCCAATTGACTTTTGATAAAGCCAATGATCCCGAATACAGCAAATGGTTAACTGCCACTTCTCATAGATCTGGCAAATCTATCAATCGTTTCAATCATATTCATCAATCCCCTGAAGATCTGCTTTTAAAACAGGAAATGACCAGAAAGCTTTGCAACTTAATGGGCGGATGTATTCAGCGCTGCATGGGTGCTGATTCTATGAACGGCTTGTCTGTCATTACCAAGAATTGTGATCTGAAATATGGCACTGACTATCATGAAAGATGGCTGAAGTATCTCGATTATTTCCAGGAGAACGATTTGATTTGTGCTGCTTCCCAGACCGACTCCAAAGGCGATCGCAGAAAACGCCCCGCTGAGCAGGAAGATCCTGATATGTATCTGCATGTTGTCGAGCGAAGAGAAGACGGTGTTGTCGTATCCGGCGCCAAACTGCACAATACTATGGCACCTTATGCTGATGAACTGATCGCTTTTCCCACCAGAGCACTGGGTAAAAATGAAGCAGATTATGCGATTGCTTTCGCAATACCGGCTGACACAGAAGGTGTATATTTGATTGCCCGTCAGGCTTTCTCCATAGAAAGAGAAGAAAATATGAAAGCCCCTTATACTGAACTGGGCGATATTGAAAGCATGACCGTATTTGACCGGGTATTTGTCCCTAATGAAAGAATCTTTCTGAATGGGGAAACCGATATGGGCGGCCAGTTGGCATTAATGTTTGCGCTGTACCACCGACATAGTTATTGCGGATGCAAACCCGGCGTCGGTGATGTTATCACTGGAACCACCGCATTAATCGCTGAATACAACGGCACGGATAAAATGGACCATACCAAAGATGTTCTGGCAGATATGATCAGTGTTGCCGAACTGGTTTATGCCGCTGGCATTGCTTCCAGTGTAACATCCACCAAGGCCCCTTCCGGTACCCAGGTTCCAAATGTTATTTATGCAAACGTTGGCAGACGCCATGCAGGTCACAACATGTACCATGAATATGAACACCTCTGCGATATTGCCGGCGGACTGCCTGCAACTCTGCCGCTGACCCCTGAATATAACAATCCCGATATTGGAGATTTTGTACGAAAATATACCAAACGCCGGGTAGATATCCCGGAAGAGAATCATTATCGGGTCTACCATCTGGCCAGTGATATTCTAACCGGTGAATTCGGCGCGGCCATTTTGATTGCCGGCGTGCATGGCGGCGGCTCTCCCATTATGGAAGATATCGCTATCCTGGGCAGCTATGATCTGCAGGGGAAAAAGAAACTCGCCAGGTATTTAGCGGGAATCAATGAGGAATAAATTGATATACGCTTAAATGCAATTTATTTAACATCATTCTCGATTTGTTTTTGATTTTGTAGGTTTTACTGATTCCATTCTCATGCCGTATCGGAACACTAATAGTAAATCTGGATCCTAATTTGCGGTTACAAGTAACAGAGGACTGGCAGCACGCAAGGATCAATTCAGCCATGAATCATTTGCGGAATTAAACACCGGGCTGGCGAAAATCCTTTTTCCGACAGCCCGGTCTGTTTTCTGCCCTGGCAGGCTACAGTAAATGGTGTTCATTCAAATGTCGGTACAAAGTGTTTCTGGAAATCCCCAAAGCCTTGGCAACAGCACTTTTGTTATATTGATATTTCACTAAATAATCAAGCAACATTTGTTTTTCCCGACTTGGTACTGCGTTTGTATCCGGATGAGATATTTCTGCTGCATAGGTTTGACCGTCATACTCCTCATTCACCAAATATTCCGCGATTTGATCATACGTAATCTTATCTCCCGAGGCGAGTTGAACAGCTCCTTCAATGAGATTCTGTAACTCCCTGACATTTCCCGGCCAGTTGTATTTCAAAAAGGCTGCACGAACGTCGGGGGCCAATGTTATGGGAGGTTTACCGAATCTCTTACAATATTTTTCAATAAATTTTTCTGCCAGTAAAATAATATCGTTGCCTCTTTCC
>DATMYB010000655.1:0-8199 GCA_035561215.1 Syntrophomonas sp.
TCTCTCTGCTGCTCTTATCATTATAATATAATCACGCCGGATAATACCCTTCGGTGGGGCCGCCGGTAAAAATTTCGGCAACAGCGCCTTTACAATTTGCCCGGACGGCCCGCTCTTTATTCCTATTCGCAGCAACCGCCGGCTTAAGTGTTGCATACGCCGGCGGTCTCAGTTTCTTTTGTTCGGGCAAACCAGTTCGGACGCATAGCCGCCCAGGGCTATCTAACGAATCACTGCCGCCCCCACCAATTCCTTTATACTGGCGATCCCGTTGCCGCGCAGGTACGCTTCCAATCCGGCGGCAATTTCCGCCGGCAGGCGCGGTTCCACAAACACCCCGGTGCCTACCGACACCGCCGAGGCTCCGGCCATAATAAACTCCAGGGCGTCGGTGACGCTGATAATGCCGCCGCCTCCCAGAATAGGCAGATCCACTTCCCGGTAAACCTGATAGATCATGCGCAGGGCCACCGGTTTAATGGCCGGGCCGGACAGCCCCCCGAAGACATTGCCCAATACCGGCCGGCAGGTATGAATATCGATAGCCATCCCCATCAGGGTGTTGATCATAGACAGGCAGTCGGCTCCCCCCGCTTGCGCCGCTCTGGCAATGGCCACAATATCGGTTACGTTGGGAGACAGCTTGGGCATTACCGGCAGGGAGCTTTCCGCCTTGACTGCCGCCACTACGGTTTTGACCATGTCCGGGTCGGTGCCGAACTGCAATCCGCCCTCTTTAACGTTGGGGCAGGAAATGTTCAGTTCGATCCCGGCAATACCTGAGTGCCCTTCCAGGCGCGATGCCATGCGGGCGTAATCTTCCACCGAATTGCCGGCAATATTGGCAATCACCGTCACTCCCCGCTGACGCAGAGCGGGCAAATATTCATGCAGAAACACATCGACGCCCGGATTCTCCAGCCCGATAGCGTTTAACATGCCCGCCGGAGTCTCGGCGATGCGGGGAGTAACGTTGCCGGAACGCGGCTCCAGCGTAGTGCCTTTGACGATAACCGCTCCAATCGTGCTGCTGTCGATAAAATCACCGTATTCAAACCCGTAGCCGAAGGTGCCGGAGGCGGTGGCCACCGGATTCTTCATTATAATACCGCCCAAATTTACGCTGAGATCAATAGCGGTTTCGTTTTCGTACTGATTCCCGCTCATACCAAACCTCCCCGGCCCAGCTCCACGGCCGCCAGGCTAAAAACCGGCCCGTCCTTGCAGACTTTGCCATAGTTCTGATCGCTGTTTTTCAGTTTGCGGGCGCAGCCCAGACAGGCACCGACGCCGCAGGCCATGTGCTCCTCCAAAGAACATTCGCCTTGGAGACCGTAACGGGCAGCGAAATCAGTCACCGCCGCCATCATGATTTCCGGGCCGCAGGTGTAGATCATGTCGATTTTTTCAACCATGATCCCCGCCTGCAGCAGTTCGGTTACCAAACCCTTATAGCCTCTGCTGCCGTCGGCGGTAGCCAGTAGCAGTTCCACTCCCAGTTCATCAAAGCGCGATGCCGCCGCCAATTCCTTGGCGCTGCCGGCGCCGTAGCAAACCGTCAACGACCACTGCATTTCCCGCAGCCGGCGGGCCAGATACAACAGCGGCGCAATGCCTACGCCCCCGCCCACCAGCACGGCTCGTCCCGGTGCGGGCGGCAGCGTAAAGCCTCGCCCCAAGGGACCCATAATATCCAGCGCATGCTGCGGCCTGAGCCCGGCCAGCAATTCGGTGCCTCGCCCCACTACTTTATATAGTAGGGTTATGATCCCCCCCTGCCGATCCACATCGTAAATACTGATAGGCCGGCGCAGCAGCGGGTCCAGGCCGGCGCTGGCACGCACCTGTAAAAACTGGCCCGGTTCACATAAAAGCGCCGTCCGGGGAGCTTCTATTTCCATTTCAAAAAGAGCGGGGGCACAGGGCCGGTTGCTGATGACCGTTCCTTGTTCCAACGTTGCCATTGACTCAACTCCTTACCTTGCTGGGATCAATCGTTTATGATCAAGCCGTCGCGATATACGATTTGGCCTTTGACGACGGTCAAACAAGGCCAGCCCCGCAGGGTCATGCCTTTAAACGGGGTGTTCTTGCCTTTGGAATAGAATTTTTCCGGGGCCACCGTTTGGCTCCGCTGGGGATCGATAATGGTGATGTCAGCCTCAGCGCCCGGGCTGAGGGTACCTTTGGCAATCCCCAGAATATCCGCCGGACCAATCGTAAACAACCGTACCATATCGGCGACGTCAATGATCTCCGGCAGCACCAGTTTGTCCATAACCAGGGCCACCGCCGTTTCCAGGCCGGAAATGCCGGAAGCGGCCAGATTGTATTCGCAGTCCTTGCTTTCCCGGTGATGAGGGGCGTGATCGGTGGCGATGCAGTCCACCGTCCCGTCCAGGATCCCTTCCCGCAGCGCAATGACGTCTTCCCAAGAACGCAGGGGCGGGTTGACCTTGGTGTCGGCATCGTAGCTGCCCACCGCTTCGTCCGTCAAAATCAGATGATGGGGAGTGACTTCGCAGGTGACCTGCACGCCCCGCTCCTGGGCGGCACGAATCAGGTCCATGGAACCGGCAGTGGAAGCGTGGCAGATATGCAGCCGCGCTTCGGCAGCTTCCGCCAGAATGATATCCCGGGCTGCCATGACTTCCTCCGCCGCGGCGGGAATGCCTTTGAAGCCGTAGATCGTCGAATAATAACCTTCGTGCATCTGTCCGTCTTTGGAAAGGCTGACCTCCTCGCAGTGGGACAGAATGGGCAGATCAAACATGGAAGCGTACTGCATGGCGTTGCGCATCAGCGCCGCGTCCCGCACCGGTTTGCCGTCATCGGATACAGCTATACAACCGGCCTCCCGCAGTTCCGCCATTTCACTCAATTCCTTGCCTTCCTGCCCTTTGCTGATGGCGCCGATGGGCAGCACATTTACCACTCCTGATTTACGCGCCCGGTCCCGGACAAAACTGGCCACAGAGGCGTTGTCGATGACCGGATCCGTGTTGGGCATGCAGCAAACCGTGGTAAATCCTCCTGCCGCCGCTGCCCTGGTACCGGAAGCGATGTCTTCTTTGTATTCGAATCCCGGCTCCCGCAGATGGACATGCATGTCGATGAAGCCGGGGCATACCAGTTTGCCGGCGGCATCCACCACTTCGGCAGCCTCACCGGATAAATCTTTTCCTACCGTCTGAATGCGGCCGTCTTTTACCAGCACGTCCAATATAGCGTCGATATCGTTGGCCGGATCAATGACTCTGCCGCCTTTAATTAGCAATTCCATCTTTTGTTCCTCCCATCATCAGGTATAACAGCGCCATGCGCACCGCCACCCCGTTGGTCACCTGCTCGTTGATGACCGCGGTGGCCGAATCCGCCAGTTCCGACGAGATTTCCACCCCCCGGTTCATAGGACCGGGGTGCAGCACCAGCACGTCCTCCTTGGCATTGCGCAGCCGCTCCGGGCTGAGCATGTAGAGATCGGAGTACTCGTCCAGGGAGGGAAAGAGCCCGGTTGACTGCCTTTCCCGCTGGATGCGCAGCACGTTGACTACATCCACGTCTTTTAGCGCCTGATCCAGGCTGTAGTAGCGCTTAACCCCCAATTTCTCTACTTCCGGCGGCATCAAGGTAGCCGGACCCACTACCCGGACCTCGCAGCCGAACTTGCTTAGTCCGTATATGTTGGAACGGGCCACGCGGCTGTGGAGAATGTCACCGACAATGGCTACTTTCAGATTTTCCAGCGTGCCTTTCTTCTCCCGGATGCTGAACATATCCAGCAGCGCCTGGGTAGGATGTTCGTTGGCGCCGTCGCCGGCGTTGATGACCTTCATTTTGGTGTTGCGGGCCACGTAATGGGGCGTTCCGCTCATGCTGTGGCGGATCACCATCAGATCAAAACCCATCACCTCAATGGTCTTGATCGTATCCCGCAGGCTTTCGCCTTTCTGCACACTACTGGTGGAGACGGCCAGATTGACCGTATCCGCGCTTAAATATTTGCCGGCGATTTCAAAGGAAGTGCGGGTGCGGGTGCTGTTTTCGTAGAAAACGGTCACCATGGCCTTCCCCCGCAAAGTAGGAACTTTTTTTACGTCCCGCTGTATAATATCCTTCATGGGCACCGCCGTATTCAGAATCATTTCCATTTGCGCGCGATCCAAATCGCGCAGTCCCAATAAATCTTTGCCCAACTCCAAATTCTTTCACTCCTTCACTTTTAACCGCAAAAAAGCCTTCCTTGTTTAACCAGCAAGGAAGGCTCCTGATCGTCCTCATTTCCCTTGCCGGTCTCTCGTACCGATTTAAAGGGTTTCAGTCATATATGATTTCCTGTATCACTACCTCGTCGACCTGGTCAATCTCCTTTACCTTTACGGAAATGACTTCCTGGTGGGAGGTAGGAATGTTTTTACCGACGAAGTCGGCCTTAATAGGCAGCTCCCGGTGTCCCCGGTCGATCAGCACCGCCAGTTGGATGCGGCGGGGCCGTCCCAGATCTATCAGCGCGTCCAGCGCCGCCCGGCAAGTTCGGCCGGTATATAAAACGTCATCCACCAGCACGATGTTTAAACCGTTGATATCGAAAAAGACTTCCGTGCGGTGCACTTGGGGCTGAGCCGCCAGAGTGGTCAGGTCGTCCCGGTACAGGGTGATGTCGAGAATTCCCACCGGCACCTTGATCCCTTCGATCTCCTCAATTTGCTCTGCCAGCCTTTGGGCCAGCGGGCCGCCACGGCGGCGGATGCCGATCAAAGCTACGTTTTCGACGCCCTTGCTGCTTTCGATGATTTCGTGGGCGATGCGGGTAAGGGCGCGCTTGACGGCCGTTTCATCCATCAACTGTTTTTTGTCTTCCAGTCTCAAGCTATCAACCTCCTCAAGGCCGGTTCATAAAATAGAAAAGCCTGCTTCCGTCGGCCGGAGGCAGGCATAAAAATCCATCATTTCCTTACTAGCCTTGCTAGCCTCCCGGGCCAACTTAAAGGTTCTGAGCCAATTTTAATCAAACTTGAACCGGCTGTCAAATCTTTTTCCGTAGCACGGGGACGTTCTTTTTGCTCCTTTTTCTTTCCATTATGCTTTGTGTAGCACGGGGACGTTCTTTTTGCTCCTTTTTCTTTCCATTATGCTTTGAATATGATACCTTGATTTAATCCTGTTACACGAGCTATTTGCCGCTGTGTAATGCCCTCACTCTTTTTTATTTTCCTCAATATTTCCTGTCGTTTGGCCTTTTCCAATGCCGGCAACTTTTCTATCGGTTCTCCATTCATTATGGCTTCTATTTCTGCTTTTACTTCGCTGTCTGTTTTCCGCAACCTGATTTGATCATCCAAGCAATTATCCTCATTTTCCTGTTTCATGTACTCTTCGAATTTTTTAATGGCTTCCGTTTTGTTTTCATCTATTATCCCCAGTATAAATTCTGTTTCAGTTAATCCAACCGGATATTCGTTCCCTCCATAATACGCATGAATACTGCTCCAGCGGTAGTCTTCCGCTTCCTGTATTATCTTCGCTTTTACCGGATTGTTGTGAATATACCGAATCACTGCCAGCAGGTAAGTATCATTATCAATACACTCACTTCCATACCGTCCCTGAAATACATGTCCGGTCCGATCATATTTGCGATTGTACCACCACGCGTAACTGGTTCCTATTCTGCTCATAATTCTGGATATATTATCGTTTTTTTCGTGTATCAATATATGAACATGATTGCTCATCAAGCAATAGCCGTATAACTCAAATTGACTTTCCGTTTTTTTCTTTTTAATTGTTTCCAAGAATCGTTTAAAATCATCATCATCGTAGAAGATATCCTGCCGGTTTATTCCTCTTAATACTACGTGGTATATGCAACTTTCACATCGCTCTCTTGCCTTTCTTGCCAATCTATACCACTTCCATCATTTTTTGTTTATTATATCAGACGATATAGCAGGAAGCAAAAAGGTAGCAAAAAGAACGTCCCCATGCTACAGTTGGGCGAGGATGGCCTGAAAATATGGCGGCAGAGGACTTTCGAATTCCATATATTCGCCGCTGCGGGGATGGTCGAAGCCCAGCAGGCGGGCGTGCAGTGCCTGGGAGTCGAGATTGAAGTGTTTGCGCGCCGAGCTGTAGAGCGGATCACCCACCACCGCATGCTTGATATAGGCAAAATGAACTCTGATCTGGTGGGTGCGGCCGGTCAGTAGTTTGACTTTCACCAGGGTGTAATTAGGATATCTTTTCAATACTTCATAGTCGCTGACAGCTTCGCGGCCGTCCCGTACCACCGCCATTTTCTTGCGGTCGGCGGGACTGCGGCCGATAGGAGCGTCGATGCGGCCACGATCTTCTTTAATGACGCCGTGGACCAGAGCGATGTATTCCCGATTGATGCTGTGCACTCGGATCTGTTCGGCCAGGCACTGGTGGGCCCGATCGTTTTTAGCGACGACCATCACGCCGGAAGTATCTTTATCCAGGCGGTGGACAATGCCGGGGCGCAGTTCTCCGTTGATTCCCGACAAGTCCTTGATATGATACAGCAAAGCGTTGACCATGGTGCCGTCCCAGTTGCCATGGGCGGGATGGACCACCATGCCTTTGGGTTTGTCCACTACCACCAGATCCTGATCCTGATAGATAATGGGAAGATATAGATCCTGCGGCGCCAGGGCTATCGGCTGCAGTTGAGGCACTTCCACCCGGACAGTGTCGCCGGTTTTCACCCGGTAGCTGGATTTGGAGGAGCTGCCGTCCACCTGCACCCGTCCGGTTTTGATCAGGTTCTGCACCGTCGAGCGTGACAGCTCTTCCATGCTGTCACTGATAAAAACGTCCAGCCGCTCTCCTTCCATCTCTTCAGTTACCTGCAAGTCAACGAATTCCGGCATCCTCGATGAAATCTCCTTTGCTGTTTTAGTGATAAGTATTTATCATTATAGCCTATCCAACCGCTATTGCCAAAAGTTGCCGCATGGAAGCACGGGGACGGCAGTCTGTGTGAAAAGTCATAAAATTACTGTGTATTGGTCATAAAGTGGAGCAAAGTCTGACGATTTTCTTGCTTCCGTTGACGGTTGCTTGTTTTCGGCTAAGACCAGGGAATAGCGCATAACCCGGCAGCGTAAACGGCAGAAAATATTTTGAGGAAGACAGTTGGGGGACTGTCTTCCTCTACAAAGGAGAGCTTGGGGATGAATAAGCGTTTTAATCGTTTTTCGGGTTAATCTATATTAATTAATGGGGGAGCAATTTATTGCTCTGTGTCACTTGGGCTGGCAGCCTTCTCACAGCCGTTTGATCCAGGCCCAAAGCCCTTGCCGCCGTGGCCTTTCCCTTCTCCGCCAGGACCGCCGATAGTCTTTGCTACGGCGTCGGCTTGATCCTGAGTAATAGTGCCTGCAGTTACCAACTCAGACAGGAAGCCGGAGGTTGCCGGCTTATTCTCTTTAAAATAAGCCTCTCTTTTTTCATCCGACATGGCTTTGATCTTTTCCATCTCCGCCTGGCGTTTTTCCTGCTGTTCCTGCATCGCTGCCACGATGGC
The DNA here is from genome assembly GCA_035561215.1 of Syntrophomonas sp. Classification (GTDB taxonomy): domain Bacteria; phylum Bacillota; class Syntrophomonadia; order Syntrophomonadales; family Syntrophomonadaceae; genus Syntrophomonas_B. Next base: position 7,550 of record DATMYB010000655.1, read on the forward strand.
GTCGGACTGGTCGGCGGTGATGGTTTCATCCTCGACCAGAGCAGCCAGTTTATCAGTCAACTTTTCCTGCCTTTCTTCCCGGCGCTGGGTCTGCTGGGCTTCACGGATGGCTGCGGCGGTGTCGCTGCTGATAATATTATCTTCTACCAGGCTGCTAAGCATATCGGTTTTTTTAGCCTTTTGATCGGCATCGGTTTGCTTGCTTTCAAAATATGCCTGACGTTCTTCTTTGGTCATGCCTTCGATCTTATCCATTGCCGCCTGGCGTTCTGCTTTCATCTCATCGATTTTAGCTTGAATGGCGTCAGATTCGTCACTGGTAATAATACCGTCTTTGACCAACGCTTCCAGGTCGAGGTTTATTCCGATATCTCTTTTTCCTTCCATGCCCGGACCTTTGTCTTGTCCACCCGGCAGCATGGATTTTAATTTGGATTTCACTCCATCCAGGGCGGTTGAAGCAGAACTGTTGTCTGCAGCATATACAATTCCCACTGATCCCAGCAGTAAACCGCCTAACAACGCTCCGGCAACAATACTCTTCAACCAGCTTCTTTTTCTCATTTATCCCATCCTTTCCTTTCAATTTGTATACCATTTGGTATCCGTTTGGATCCGCTTGGTATGTTCTTAGTTTAGCCAACGAATAT
>DATMYB010000656.1:0-16026 GCA_035561215.1 Syntrophomonas sp.
GGGTGCATCCTGCACGGGCTGTTCTGTTTCACTGCTGAACACGGTACACCCGGATATTCAAAAAGTATTAACCGAAGTTATAAGCTTGACTTATCATCCCAATATCAGCGCCGCGGCAGGCGACCTGGCGATTCATGAAGCCATTTACGGTGTAGCCGAAGCCAACCCGGGGAATTTCTTCCTGGTGGTGGAAGGTGCAGTTCCCACCGGTGCGAACGGGCGTTTCTGTATGGTGGGAGAAGAAAACGGCGAACCTATTGTTTTTGAAAAATTAGTTAAAGACATTGGCAGCAAAGCCAAGGCTATATTGAATTTCGGTACTTGTTCCGCTTACGGAGGAATCCCTGCTACGCCTCCGAATCCGACCAATTGCGTACCGGTAAATCAAGTCGTAAAAGACGTTCCTTGCATCAACGTACCGGGATGCCCGCCGCATCCGGACTGGATGGTAGGGACCATTGCCCATGTGCTTTTATATAATGACATTCCGGAACTGGACAGCTATGGCCGTCCCAAGATGTTCTTCAATACGATCATCCATGACAATTGTCAGAGACGTCAATATTTTGAAAACGGTATTTTTGCCAAAAACTTTGGGGATCCGGGCTGCATGCTGGAATTGGGCTGCAAGGGGCCGTATGCCCATTGTGACGCTACCAATCGCATGTGGAACAACGGGACCAACTGGTGCGTGAAATGCGGTGGCGTTTGTATCGGTTGTACCGAACCGCAATTCCCCGGATGGCCTATGTACGAAAGAATGCCGGATATGCCGTTGGGACAGGCAACCAGCGTGACCGCCGATCAGGTTGGCATGGCACTGGGAGGCTTGGCCGTGGTAGGTATTGCAGGTCATTTGGGCGGCAATATACTTACCGGCAGAATTGGTTCCCACAAAGAAGAAGCCGAAGAAGTGAAAGTAGGTGAGAACTAATGGCAAAAATCATCGTTGATCCCGTAACCAGAATTGAAGGGCATCTCAAACTGGAAGTTGAAGTGGAAAATAATGTCGTGGTCGATGCCTGGACAGCCGGTACACTGTGGCGTGGAATGGAGCTGATCATGCAGGGCAGAGATCCGCGTGATGCCGAGCAGATTATCCAAAGAATCTGCGGCGTTTGTCCGACCGGCCATGCGACTGCAGGTATTTTGGCTTTAGACGCTGCCTTTGGCATCGAACCGCCGCCCAACGGCAGAATTATAAGAAATCTTATTTTTGGTTCAAACTGGATTCAATCCCATATCCTCCATTTCTTTCATCTGGCGGCTTTGGATTACGTTAAAGGACCGGATATAGCTCCCTTTAAACCTCGTTATGAAGCCGACTATCGCTTGCCGGCTGATATTAATGAACAAGCGGTAGCTATTTATCTGGAAGCTTTGACCGTTCGCCGGAAGGCCCATGAAATGCTGGCTATTTGGGGAGGTAAAGCGCCCCACGTCCAGGCCATTGTTCCCGGCGGCGTATCTGAGGTTCCCGATACCTCCAAGATATACAGATTTTTGTCTTTGTTGGAAGAGCTTCAGAACTTTATCGATAACAAATATGTACCTACAGTAAAGGCTGTTGCCGGAGCTTATTCCGATTGGTTCTCCATCGGGGTAGGATGTAAAAACATGCTGGCTTTCGGTGGCTTTCCGCTGGAAGAAGGCAAAGATCACGTGAATAAGAAAAAGCTGTATCCCTCCGGGACTTATATCAGAGGGCAGTATGGTGCTTTGGATCCCGGCAAGGTTACTGAAGAAGTCACTTATTCCTGGTACAATGACGATACCCACGGGATTACTCCGGATGTGGCGGTTGTCAGTCCGGAAGCCGAAAAGAAAGGCGCTTATTCATGGTTAAAATCACCGCGTTACAACGGAGAAGCCATGGAAGTAGGTCCCTTGGCGCGGCAATGGGTTGCCAAGAACCCGGATGTGGTTGGATTGGGAAATCAGGCTTTTTCAGTAATGGGCCGTCATTTCGCTCGTGCGGTGGAATGTTCGCAGATTGCCAAAGCCATGAAAGAGTGGGCTTTACAATTGCAGCCCGGTCAGCCGGTATGTACGCCGCATAAATTGCCGACCCAGGAAGTAGTCGGTATGGGTCTTTGTGAAGCATCGCGCGGAGCCTTGGGACACTGGCACCGGATCAGTTCCGATGGACGTACTATGGTTTACAACGCGGTCGTGCCTACTACCTGGAATTCCGGTCCCAGAACGGGAAGCGGCGCCAACATTGTGCGCGGACCGATGGAGCAGGCTATAATAGGAACCGCTGTAGCGGATGCCAACAACCCCGTCGAATTGGTTAGAATTATTCGTTCTATGGATCCATGCTATGGATGCGCCATCCATGTCATGACACCGGATAAAAAAACCATCAGCCAGTTTGCCATTAACTAGGGGGTGTGAAAATGGTAAAACAGATGGAGGAAAGGCACTCAGTGTGGATTCGGGTTTTCCACTGGATCAATATGATTGCCATTACCATGTTAATATTAACCGGATTCTACATTCATGCTCCTCAGTCCTTCCGGTTGTTCGCTACTATGACCACAGCCCGAACGATTCATTTTTGCATGGCTTACTTGCTTATCTTCGGAGTTGTGGGAAGAATGTATTATATGATTGTCGCCCGTGACGTCAAAAATATAATATACGAACCGATCAAGGACACCAAAAAACTTCCCAGCATGATCAAGTACTATTTGTTCATGGCAGATGACCATCCCTATTACGGCAAATATAACCCCGGCCAAAAAGGGATGTATACCGGTGTTTTCGTCATGGCTATATGCATGATAATTACCGGTTTTATCCTTTATAAGCCGCTTGTCTTCGGATTTGCGGCTGGTTGGCTGGGAGGATTCCTGGTAGTGCGTATTATCCATTATGTCATTACCTGGATACTCGTGCTTTGCATTCTGGCTCATGTTTACCTGGACATAGCGGAAGGGATACCGATCTTAAAATCTATGTTTACCGGAAAAATCCCGGCCGATTTCCATCATGGATATCATGAGGAAGAAATGTAGGGCAGGTTGCTGGGAGAGGAGTCTGACGTGAAACGAATAATGGTAATGGGTATTGGCAATTTGCTGATGCAGGATGACGGCGTAGGGGTTCATGTCATTAGACGCCTTGAGGAAATGGATTTGCCGCCTGAAGTGGAATTGGTTGACGGCGGCACCCATACTTATGATCTGTTGGATTACTTCAGCCAGGCTGATTTTTGCATCGTGGTTGATGCCATGCATGGCGGCGGAAATCCGGGCACAGTCTACCGGATTCCGCTGGAGGAAATGGACTTGAGTCCCAATCCTGATATTCAGTCGCTGCATGAAATGAGTTTTGCGGAAGCGATGTACATGTTGGAGTTGGAAGGATACCAGCCTCAGGTATTGGTATACGGAGTCGAGCCGCATACGGTGGACTTGGGCCTCGACCCTACACCGGTGGTGGCCGACAAGATTTCTCTTATTTTGGAGATGATCCAAAAGGATATTCAGGCATTACTTGCATAACAGATGTTGGTGATATAATTTAAGGGTGGGTTGCTTAAGGGATATATTGCTCTTCTGCGGTCCACCCTTATAAACTGAATGTATAATAGGACAATATACTATAAAAAACGGAAAAGGCGCGGCAATGAAGGTTACGGCATATCATATCGAAATTAAAGGAATAGTGCAGGGGGTAGGCTTCCGGCCTCACGTTTACCGCTTGGCCACTGAATTGGGCCTGAAGGGATGGGTATTGAACTCATCCGCCGGTGTTTTTATTGAGATCGAGGGGCCGGAAAATCTGCTGCAAGCATTTACCGATAAACTGCTGCGGGAACCGCCGCCGTTGGCAATGATCCGCAGTTGCGTCAAGCGGGAAATAGAACCGCCGGGTTATACGGACTTCACCATTAAAGCCAGTGACGACCGGGAGGATAAAACGGTGATGATCTCGCCGGATATTGCTATCTGTCGTGACTGCCAGCGGGAAGTCAAAGACATCCACGACCGGCGTTACGGGTATCCCTTTACCAACTGCACCAATTGCGGTCCGCGATTTACCATCATCAAGGATCTGCCCTATGACCGGGCCATGACTACCATGGCCGCATTTCCCATGTGCCCCCAATGCCAGGCCGAATATGAAGATCCGCTGCACCGGCGTTTTCACGCCCAACCCAACGCCTGTCCGGTGTGTGGCCCCCATACCAGCCTTTTTGACCGCCAGGGACAAGAAGTTGAAGCTGACGTAAAAGAATATTTGAAAAAAGGGTGCATTGTAGCGGTGAAAGGATTGGGCGGCTTCCATCTGGCCGTCGACGCCCGCAACCGTGAGGCGGTGGCCAGTCTGCGCCGGCGTAAACGCAGGGATGCCAAACCTTTTGCGGTAATGGTCAGGGATATGGAGGCAGCTCATAAATATTGCCGCATCAGTGACAAAGAAGAAAAGTGGCTGGGATCGCCCCAAGCTCCCATTGTAATCCTGGAACGAAAAGAGCAGGATATGCTGGCGGGAGACATCATTCATCCCGGGCTCAACACCCTAGGGGTCATGCTGCCGTATACGCCTTTGCATTACCTGCTGTTTGACGATGAATTGGAAATATTGATTATGACCAGCGCCAATATCAGCGATGAGCCGCTGATCGTCGACAACCATGAGGCGCTGGAACTGCTTACAGATGTAGCCGATTATTTTTTGCTGCACAATCGGGATATTTACAACCCCTGCGACGATTCGGTCATGCAGGTCTCCGCTCTGGAGACGCCGCATTTTTTTAGACGGGCGCGGGGATTTGTGCCCCGGGGAATACCGATCGCATCCTCGACGGAGCCGGTATTGGCCCTGGGGGGCGAAATGAAAAACACTTTTTGCATAACCCGTAACGGGGAAGCTTTTCTCAGCCAGCATTGGGGAGATTTGAACCACTATCACAACTATGTTAATTTTTTAAAGGGGATCGAGCGATTTAAGCAAAGCCTTTATGTGGAACCGAAGATTATTGCCCATGATCTGCACCCCGAGTATCAGACCAGCCGCTGGGCCAAACAGCAGTCCGGATTGGAAAGGATAGAAGTTCAGCATCATTTCGCCCATATGGCTGCGGTTATGGCGGAAAACGACCTGCAAGGCGAGGTACTGGGGTTGATTTGCGACGGTACCGGATGGGGAACCGATGGCGCCATTTGGGGAGGGGAGATCCTGCGGGGGGATTACCGCAGTTTTAAACGTGTGGCCCATCTTAAATACGTGCCGTATCCGGGAGGCGACCTGAACGCCCGCAAACCCTACCGCATGGGGCTGGTTTATTTATATGAGGCGCTGGGTGAAAACGGTCTGAGATTGGCAGATAAACTTCTGCCGGATTTGCGCGAGGAAGAAAAGAACCTTATACTTTACCAAATGAAAACGAAAACTCCTGCCAATTCTACTTCTTCCTGCGGTCGCTTATTCGACGCAGCGGGAGCGGTTTTGGGAATTTGCGGTATCAATAAATACGAGGGTCAGGCGGCGGCGGAACTGGAGGCGCGGGCGGACAAGACCGTGCAGGGACGCTACGGCTTTGAACTGCTTAAGAACCGGGACGGTTTGGTGATGGACATGCTGCCCTTATGGCCGGACTTGATTGATGATTTTAAACGAGGCTGCTCCTCGGGGGCTATGGCCATGAAATTCCATCTTACCCTGACGGAAATGTTTACGGAGACCCTGACCCGGTTGCGGGATGAAAGCGGGTTAAACCAGGTGGTCATCAGCGGCGGGGTGTTTCATAATCAGATTCTGCTGTATCATATAACGGAGCGGCTTGGAAATTTAGGATTTGAAGTTTATCATCACCGGCAGGTCCCGCCGGGGGATGGAGGCATATCGCTGGGACAGGCAATCATAGCAAGTGAGGTGTTGCAATAATGTGTTTGGGAGTACCGGCCAAAGTAGTAGAAAAAATGGCAAATGATGTTGCGCGGGTGGATGTCAGCGGCAACCAGACGGAGATCAGCATCCGTTTAACCCCGGAAGTGGAACTGGGACAGTATGTGCTGGTCCATGCCGGTTTTGCCATGGAAATTATCGACGAAAGCGTCGCCTTGGAAACCATGCATTATTTGGAGGAGATGCTGCAGTATGAGCAATGAGGTGAAAGAATACCAGCGGCACTTGCTGCAGGCCATACAATCCTTTGACGGCCAGGCATCATTAATGGAGGTTTGCGGCACTCACACCATGGCCATTGCCCGCAGCGGTATCCGCGAACTGCTGCCTCCCGGAATAAAGCTGCTTTCCGGTCCGGGATGCCCGGTGTGCGTGACTTCGCAAGGGGACATAGACGCGGTGATCGAAATGGTCAAAGGCCGGGATATCATCCTGATTACTTTCGGGGATATGATGAGAGTGCCCGGTACCGACAGCAGCCTGCAGGAAGAACGCAGCCGGGGCGCGGACGTGAGAATCGCCTACTCGCCCCTGGATGCCTTGCGGGTGGCGCGGGAAAATCCGGACCGGGAAGTCGTATTTCTCGGCATCGGTTTTGAAACGACCACGCCTACTATTGCCGTTACCCTGGAGCAGGCGGTCGCGGAAGGTCTTAAAAATTTCTCCGTCTTTTCCCTCCATAAAGTGGTACCGCCGGCGCTGGAACTGATCTTCTCTGATCCTGATATAAAAGTGGACGGGTTGATTTGTCCCGGTCACGTCTCCGCGGTCATTGGGGTTCAGCCCTATGAAGCGCTGGCGGAGAAATATCAGAAGCCGTGTGTCATCACCGGCTTTGAGGCCTCTGATATTCTGGAAGGGATATTTATGCTGCTGCAGCAGCTTAAAAAACAGGAAGCCCGGGTGGAAATCCAGTATCGCCGGGTGGTCAGACCGGAAGGTAATGCCTTGGCCCGTCAAACCATGGAGCGCATGTTCAGGCCGGCAACGGCCCGCTGGCGCGGCCTGGGCGTTATTCCGGACAGCGGTTTGACCTTGCGGGATGAATACGCATATATGGATGCCCGTTTGAAGTTTGACATTCCCGAGATGGAGGAAATACCGATCAAAGGCTGCGCCTGCGGCGAAGTACTGGCCGGCAAAATCACGCCGCCGGAGTGCGCCTTGTTTGGCCGGGCCTGTACTCCGCTGCAGCCGGTGGGTCCTTGCATGGTTTCCCATGAAGGCTCTTGCGCGGCTTACTATCGATACACGCCAATGAGAGGAAGAGGTTTGGAATGAAGCAAGATCGCATATTGATGGCTCACGGCAGCGGGGGCTTAATGAGCCAGCGTCTGATTGACGAAGTTTTTAAGCAGGCCTGGCAGAATGAAATCATGGAGCCCATGCTGGATGGCGCTATTTTTGACATACCGGCCGGCAGACTGGCCATGTCGACAGATTCCTTTGTGATAACGCCTCTGTTTTTCCCGGGAGGAGATATCGGCAAACTCTCCATCTGTGGAACGGTCAATGATTTACTGGCCTGCGGAGCGAAACCTCTTTATTTGTCGACGGCATTTATTATCGAAGAAGGCTTTCCGTTGGAAGATCTCAGAAAAATAGCAGCCTCCATGGCCGGGACGGCAAAGGAAGTCGGGGTCAAGCTGGTAACCGGTGATACCAAAGTGGTGGAAAAGGGCAGTGCTGACGGCGTATTTATCAATACCACCGGCATCGGCATCATCCCGACAGGCATTGAATATCGGCCCGGACGGATACAAGCCGGGGATAAAATCATTGTTACCGGTTATATGGGCGACCACGGGCTGGCGATTTTAGCCCGGCGCGAAGGGCTGACTTTCAATACTGCGACGGTAAGCGACTGCGCGCCGTTGTATCAATTGACGGCCATGACCTCCAAATACGGAAATGGGATAAAATGTATGCGTGATCCTACCCGGGGAGGGCTGGCCACGGTATTGAACGAGATCGCCGGTCAGGCCGGTATCGGCATTCGGATCAAGGAATCCGACATTCCCATCGCCCCGGCGGTGCAGGGTGCATGCGATATGCTGGGTATGGATCCGCTTTATATGGCTAACGAAGGGAAAATGGTCATATTCGCCGCTGCCGATGTTGCCGAAAAATTGCTGGCAGATCTGCGGGGCCTTTCCCAGACCGCGGATGCGGCCATTATCGGCCAAGCGGACGTCCAACCGGCCGGCATGGTATTGATTGAGACCGAGCTGGGAGCGGAGCGTATTCTGGGAATACTGGAAGGGGAGCATGTACCCCGCATTTGCTGAAAATTTTACAGCGATTGAAAAATGCGTGTATACTTATATAAAACTGCAGTGAGGTCCCCAGTATGAGCAATAGAGTAACCATCCTTGGTTTAATAGTTACGGCTGTCATAATTTCATTTTTCGCTCTGACAGCGCCGTTGCCGGTGCAGGCGGCCTCCAGAGATGGAGGTCCTACCGCCTATATCGTTCTCGTTGACAAGTTATCCATTAATGACATTGACGCATCCACGACTCCGGCACTGTATCAACTCACCCGGCAGGGGGCGGTGGGGCTGGCCAGCAACCGAACTCTGCGCGGTCATAATACCATTGACTGCAGTCTGACGTTGGGTGCGGGAAATCTGGCCCGCGGATACTTAAACGGTTTGCTGGGATTTAATTATAATGAATCAGTGCCGGGACGAAATAAAACCGCCGCCCAATTATACAAAGGTCTTACCGGAACCGACGCCGAAGACGGCACGTTGTTGCTGGTCAATTATCCGGAAATCGTTGCAGGTATGGAAGCAGAGAATGTGAACACAGTCCCCGGCGCCCTGGGGGAAATATTACGCAGCCACCGGCTGCAAGTTTGCGTACTGGGCAACGGCGATACCGGAATGAATGAAATGAGGGCAGGCATTGCGGTCGGCATGGATGCCCGCGGTCAGGTGCCTATGGGCGATGTCGGTCCTGGTGTACGCGATCATTTACCGGATAGCTTCATGAGTTATGAGACCAATTATACATATGTGCTTGAACAGGTTGATAAATATGAGTCGCGCGCGGATCTGATCATCTTAGACCTGTCCGACCTGGCCCGGCTGGAGGCAGCGGATACAGCGCTGCCGGCCAGGACGGAGTCGGAAAAACAAATGCTGATGAAAAAAATTGATCAAACCGTGGCCGGATTAGTCAAGGGCATGGATCCTGACCGTGATTTGCTGTTGGTGGCGGGGATATCGCCTTCTGCTGCAGAGATCAATTTGAAAAATAATTTTACCCCGGTATTGGCCTATGGCCACGGTTTTACTCCGGGAATTCTCACTTCAGCCACCAGTAAAAGGGATTATGTGGTGGCCAATACTGATATTGCCCCTACGGTTTTAAAGTTCTTTCATCTGACAGACGAACAAAGGGTTATGATCGGTCAGGGGATGACCTCCAAACCTGCCGGCGAGGCGGACAACCTTGAGACGGCTAAAAAACTGGCTTCCGATACGTCTGCCGCCAACCGTCTGCGTCCGGTGGTAATCAAGGGTTATGTAATCCTGCAAATAATCATTATTTTCCTGGCCTTAATGGTGATCTTCCTGCACCGGCGGGGCAAACGGGTGATTCGCCCGATAATCATATCCATGGTGGCGGTTCCGTTGGTGTTGCTGCCGTTGAACAAAATACCCATGCCTGGCGATTGGGCTTATGTAGTAGCGGCGGTGGTAATGATCGCAGCCGTGACCTGGCTGGCAATACTTTTGTGCCGGAAAAATGCCTACCGCAGCTTTGTGCTGATCAGCTCGATTACAGTGCTGCTGCTGGATCTGGATATCATCCTGGGTAGCCCCATGATCAAGAGTTCCTTATTGGGCTACGATCCCACGGCCGGCGCCAGGTATTACGGTATCGGCAACGAATATATGGGAATTTTGATTGGAGCCAGTATTGCGATTGCTGCTTATTTTTATGAAAAATTTCAAAACCGCTGGGTGTTGACTGCCGTTGCGCTGTTCTTTGCCTTGGAATGCTACCTGATTGCCGGACCTTCGCTGGGGGCTAATTCCGACGGCATATTGACCGCCCCTACCGCGTTTTTGGTTACGTATTTACTGCTGCGGCAGGTGAAAATGAATCCCAAAGTAATCGCCGGAGTGCTGGGAGGGGTATTGCTGGTGGCAGCCGGGGGAACGCTGTACGATATGTGTCGGCCGGCGGAGCTTCAGACCCATATCGGCAGGGCCGCTAATCAGGTCTTCGCCGGTGGCTGGCAGGAAATCTTGTTGATCATTAAAAGAAAGATGAGCATGAATATTAAACTGATCAGATATACGATCTGGAGTTACGTGTTCCTGGTAGTGCTGCTGGTGGTGTCACTGTTGCTGGTACGTCCGGTGGGGGCCATGCAAAAGCTGCGGCAGCAACGTCCTTATATTTTTAAGGGCTTTATCGGTGTTATAACCGCGGCGGTGGTGGCCTTAATGGTTAATGATTCCGGTATCGTGGCCGCGTCCACTACCAGCATCTATTTAGTGTTTCCCATGCTGCTGTTGATGATGAATATCAATGAGGATGAACTCAAAACCCGTGGAATAGAAGAAAAACCTCCAACGCTCCCTCGAGTTTAGCTGGGCAAAACCCGCATATCATTTTTAAATATCCGGCAACGTAGCCGGATGGCTCTTTATAGGGTTCTTGGTCCATGCCCATCGTCAGAATAAAAAAATCCCGCTATGCGGGATTTTTTAAAATTCTTATGCTTAAGTGATCCCGCTGTGCGGGATTTGAAAAACCAAGCAACCAGCTGCGTCCTGCGGACTTGCTGGTTGCGGTCAGCGATCCCCTCCGGGGATTTGAAAAACTCAGCAACCGACTGCGTCCTGCGGACTTGCCGGTTGCGGTTTTTCAAATATTTTTGCGTTTCAGGGTGTATTTGGTGTGTAGCAGTTCGTGGGATTTATGTCCCAAAGTCTCATGGAGGAAATCATGGTAAAGAGCTTGGATCTCATGGTTTTCATGGGACTTGTGTAAATTCTGACCGCGTTCTTCCGTATAGATGGCGTCCATTCTTTGCGCGCGTTGTTCGTTGCTGCGGGTGAGGGGCTGACCGCCGCCGCCGATGCAGCCTCCCGGACAGGCCATCACTTCAACGAAATGGTAAGGCGACGTACCGGCAGCTACTTGGTCCATAATCGTGCGGGCGTTGCCTAGCGTATGCACCGCCGCTACCTTTACCACCGTGCCATCCATGTCCACCGTGGCTTCTTTTATCCCCTGCATGCCGCGGACCTCAGTGAAATCCAGTTTTTCCAAGGGCTTTCCGGTCACTTTTTCATAAACGGTGCGCAAGGCCGCTTCCATAACTCCGCCGCTGGCGCCAAACAATACCGCCGATCCGGTGTATTCGCTCATCCAGGGATCGGGGTCGGAGGGATCCAGCTTCAAAGGGTTAATTCCAGCCATATGCAATAAGCGGATTATTTCCCGGGTAGTCAGCACCATATCCACATCGGAGTAATCGCTGTCGATCATTTCCGGACGCACCGCTTCATACTTTTTGGCGGTGCAGGGCATGATGGAAACGGAGAATATTCGATCCGGACTGATAGCCATTTTGTCCGCCCAATAAGTCTTAACCAACGCTCCGAACATTTGCTGAGGAGATTTGCAGGTAGACAAATGATCCAGCAAATCAGGATAGAAAACTTCGGCAAAACGTACCCAGGCCGGACAGCAAGACGTAAACATCGGCAGAGCGCCGCGGTGATTAATCCTCTCCAGCAGTTCCTGCCCTTCTTCCATAATGGTAAGGTCGGCAGCGAAATTCGTATTCAGAACATAATCAAAGCCCAGCATTTTAAGGGCTCTGACCAGTTGCCCCATCTGTAATTGATCTCTGTCGGCGCCAAAAGATTCGGCAATAGCCAACCGCACTGCCGGAGCGATTTGGGTTACAATGATCTTGTCGGGATTAGATACGACTTCCATAAACTCATCGATCTGTTCACGGCCGGCGATTGCTCCTACGGGGCAGGCATGAATGCACTGTCCGCACATTACACAAGGACTTTCGAACAGGTCCTGGCCGATGGAAGGTACCACCTGGGAATCAAAACCGCGATGAGCCAACCCCAAAGCATTTACCGACTGCTGGGCGGTGCAAAATTCGATGCAGCGTCCGCAAAGAATACATTTATTCGGGTCCCGCACTATCGACGGACTGGAATAATCCAGCGGAAGATGCGCATCTTCCAAGGGAAAACGACTATAGCGCACATCGTATTCCGAGGCCAGCTCCTGCAGCTCGCAACTGCCGCTGCGGACACAATGCAGGCAATCCTGGGGATGGTGGGCCAGAATAAGTTCAAGTATGGTGCGACGGGCTTCCATTACCCTGGGGGTGGCAGTATTGATTACCATGCCTTCGCTCACCTTGGTAGCACATGCTGGCAGCAGATTTTTCCATCCTTCCGCTTCCACCACGCATATTCTGCAATTGGCTTTGACTTCCTGATCCGGATGGTAGCAAAGAGTCGGGATTCTGATATCCGCTGTCTGAGCAGCGTGCAATATGGAAGTACCCGCAGGAACTTTTATTTTTATGCCATTGATAATGACATGTATTTCATTCGTTTCTCTCACGTTATTCACGCCTTCCTAATACCTTTCTGGGGAAATATACTGCTTACGATACAAAAGTATATATTAACCGCGATAGATCGCCTCAAACGTACACTTGGATATACACGTTCCACAGCGGATACATTTATCCCCTGCGATAGTGTGCGGCTTTTTACGTTCACCGGAGATGGCGTCCACCGGGCATACATTTTTACACAAGGTGCAACCTTTGCATTTTTCCGGATTGATTTTGTATTCCAATAAATTAGGACAAACGCCGGCGGGGCACTTCTTGTCATAAATATGCGCCTCGTATTCGGAGCGGAAATAATGCAAGGTAGCCAATACCGGATTGGGCGCCGATTGACCCAGACCGCATAAGGAAGTGGATTTCACTACCCGGCATAAGCTTTCCAGGGTATCGAGATCTTCCGGCTCTCCCTTGCCATCGCAGATTTTCTCCAGAATTTGCAGCAAACGCATAGTGCCTTCGCGGCAAGGGGCGCATTTGCCGCAGGATTCCTCCTGGGTAAAATGCAGAAAGTACCTGGCTACATCCACCATGCAGGTGCTCTCGTCCATGACCACCAGACCGCCGGACCCCATCATGGCCCCCAATTCCAACAGCGAATTATAGTCCACCGGAGTGTCCAGCAGGCTTTCGGGGATACAGCCGCCGGAAGGGCCCCCGATCTGAACCGCTTTATAGCGCTTGCCGCGCTGGATACCGCCGCCGATGTTGAAAACGATATCCCGTAATGAAATACCGATAGGAACTTCGGCTAAACCGGTCCGATTGATTTTACCGGTCAGGGCGAAAACTTTCGAACCCTTGCTGTTTTCCGTGCCCATCCCGGCAAACCACTCCGCACCGCGACGGATAATGCAGGGGACGTTGGAGTAAGTTTCCACGTTATTGATATTGGTAGGTTTGCCCCACAAGCCCGACTCGGCCGGATAAGGGGGTCTTACCGTGGGCATGCCTCTTTTGCCTTCGATGGAATGCATCAGCGCGGTTTCTTCTCCGCAGACAAAGGCGCCGGCGCCGGCGGCGATTTGGATTTTAAAGTTGAAACCGCTGCCTAAAATATTGTTGCCAAGAATGCCCATGACTTCAGCATCACGAATAGCCTTTTTTAACCTTCTGATGGCCAGCGGGTATTCGGCGCGAACGTAGATATAACCTTCATCAGCGCCGATGGCATAACCGCAGATGGCCATGCCTTCCAGCAATTCATGAGGGTCGCCCTCTAATACGCTGCGATCCATAAAGGCGCCGGGATCGCCTTCGTCAGCGTTGCAGATTACATATTTTTTGCTGCCGGGAGAATTGTAAGCCGCCTCCCATTTGCGTCCGGTGGGGAAACCTCCGCCTCCCCGGCCTCTTAATCCGGAGTTGCTGATTTCCTGGATCACTTCCATCGGGGTCATGGAGGTCAGTACCTTTTCCAGGGCGACATAGCCGTCCAGGGCGATATACTGGACAATCTGGTCAGGGTCGATAATCCCGCACCGTTCCAGCACGTTCTTAACCTGGGTGTGATAAAAAGGAGTTTCCTCCAGCAGTTGAATATTGGCCGCCGCTTCATAGCCGCGGGGATCCTGGGCGATAATATATTCCGGCGACGGCTTTCCTTCCCGGAGATGTTTTTTCAGGATCTCAACTGCGGCCTCAGGCTCCAGGTTGCCGTAAATAAATCGCGGGCCGCCGGGCATGTGGACTTCCATCAAAGGTTCCGCATAGCACATGCCGATACACCCGGTGGACATCATGTCCACATCCAGGCCATGATTTTCTATATATTTACTGATTGCATCCCAAATTTTCTCACCGCCTGCGGCTATTCCGCAGGTTCCGAGACCGATTACTATTTTTATACGGTTTTTGGATTCTTCATATGCGCAGTGAAATTGTCGGCGCATTTCAGTTAAGCTATGCATTTTTCTTCCTCGCCTTTTTCTCTATAACGGTTTAGAATCTCCGGGACATCTTTAGAACTGACCCGGCCGTAAGCATCCTCATTCACCATCATTACCGGGGCCATGCCGCAAGCTCCCAAACAGGCCACAGGTTCAACCGTGAACAGAAGATCTTCCGTGGTAGTTTCCTTGCCGGATAATCCCAGCGCTTTGTTGATCGCTTCCAGAATTTTTCCTCCGCCTTGCACGTGGCAAGCGGTTCCGGTGCAGACCCGCACAATATTTTTGCCGCGGGCTTGCAGATGAAATTGGCCATAAAAGGTTGCCACTCCGTAAATTTCACTGGAAGGTACGCCCAGGGCTGCGGCAATACTTTTGATCGCGTCCTCGGGTATATAACCGAAAATATCCTGAGTTTCCTGCAGGACAGTAATGATTTTGCCCTTATCATCACGATATTTGTCCAGTATTGCATCAAGGGCGGTGTAACGGATATCCTGTACAAATTCATTGTTGCAGTTGCACATACTTTGTTCCTTCTTTCACATGAAGACCCACGTCTCCACTAAAAATATTCATATATATAGCAATACAGCATCATTTAAAGTTACGGGAGATATAGAACATTATGTACTTTTTTAAGATTGAATGATTTCAACTAAGTCAGCAAATGCGTTTTCGATTTCTTTTACTTGATACAATCTGCCCAGGCTGCTATAGACATCGATCACTTGTTCGTTCACTTCGGTTATCATTTGTTCCGCACTAATTTGTCTGGTCAGCACCCGGGAAGCGATTTCATCCAGGGATTGGAGGAAACGGCTCATGATCCGGTTGTAAAAAGGCTGAATTTTTCTGGCCATTTCCGGTGTGACGGGTTCATCAATGACAGGCCCGCCTTGGTTATAGAAATTATTCAATTGCACATTGAGTTTGTAAGCCGCCAGATTTTCAATTTTTGATTTGACAGGAAGCTGATTGGCAGCCTGCTCGGTAAAATAGTTCCGGCTTTGCAATAGTTCGGAAATCTCCAGATATTTGGACCGAATACAGTATTGCAAACTTACGCCCAGCGTATAAACATCATTCGTCGAACGGGGGCAGGGAAGAGAGTCGGCCATTTCATAGGCAGCTTTAGTATGATAGTTGATTTTGATTTTTTGGGCTGTTTTCATTAATTCATCAGCTCTCTTTCTCTATATGTGAAACATATAACAAGTTCCTGAACCTATTATGGTGCAATTAATGTGCCATGACAACAAGCAAAAAGTGCCAGACCAAAAAAAAATTCCGCCAACGACGGTGATAACGCCGATCTTGACGCAATTTAAAAATTTTTTAAGCGAACTGAATCAGGGCATACTTTTATCGATTAGCTGATATTTTTTGACAAAATCCTGCTGATATTGTCACTAAGGTGTCACTAACGTGCGCACATTTTGTGAAATAAATTACAATTGCGTTACACCAGTTTTGTACCCATGACGGTTTGATCGATATCAAAACCCGCAACGTCACCCATGATACTACTTAGCTCCTTGATTGTCTAGAATTTTAAATTAATTAATGATAGTACAAATATTGC
>DATMYB010000657.1:0-6995 GCA_035561215.1 Syntrophomonas sp.
ATAATGTATAAAAAGAAAGAGGAAATTTTGCCGTGACCAAGACCTGGCCGACAGCATTCTTTAGCCTGGCCGCAGGGATCATACTGGCTTATTATGATTTATGGATCATTGCCATTGGCCTGGCAGTGCTGGCTATTCTGACCGCAGCTTTTTATAAGGACAGCGGGAGCAGACTTATGCTCTGCATTTTGCTGCTGGCGAGCGGCTTAGGCTGGGCCCAACTGCGCATACCGGAGCCGCCCGCTTCGCTGCCGACGGTGCAGCGGTTCGACTGCAGCGGCCGGGTGGCGGATTTCCCGCTGTCGGACGGAGATAAAACCGTCTTTATCGTCGCCACCGATCAGACCTCTCGTTGGGAGAAAAAAATCAGGGTAGTCTGCTATTTTAAAACCGACCTTACCCGCGGTGATTATGTATCGCTTAAAGGCGCCTTGAAACCTCCCCGTCCTCCCGGCAATCCGGGGGAATTCGACTATGCCCGTTACCTTTCCCATAGCAGTATATATTACAACCTGAGTATAAAAAACAGCCAAGATCTGCACATCACCGCCCGTGACCGGGGGCCTTTGAGCTGGCTGGACCGGTTCCGGGCCCGTGGGGAGGCTGTGTTCAAGCAGGCCCTGCCGGAACAGGAAGCTGCTATTTTGCTGGGCATGCTGCTGGGAACCCGGGAAGGAATTACCGACGATCAGTTCGACACTTTTCAGAAGACCGGCATCATCCATCTTTTTTCCGTTTCCGGCCTGCACGTGGGCTTTCTGCTGCTGCTGACCGGATGGATCGTTTCCTTGCTGGGATTGACCAGAGGCAAACGCTTCGTGGTCGGCGCCGCGGTATTGCTGCTGTACGGAACGATGATCGCCTGGCCGGTGTGTGTGATACGTTCCATTTTAATGGGCATTCTGGGTCTGCTGGCTTATTATTTCGGACGGGAGAACGACATGTTAAATGCGCTGGCTATAGCTGGAGTATTTAATCTGTTGCTGGACCCGGCCGCCTTGTTTACGATCTCGTTCCAACTGACTTTTTTGGCCACCTGGGGGATGGTTTATATCTATCCGCGCTTGCGGGAGGTTATTCCGCTCAAGGGTCGAATATGGGATTTGATCTGGCTGCCCTTAGCCGCTGAACTGGCGGTGATGCCGATGATCGTATATTATTTTAATATTTTGACCCCGGTATCCATTCTCACCAATATCCTGATCACCTATATTTCCGGATTGACAGTGATCATGGGCTTTATTGCACTGATTCTAGCGCCGTTGGCCCCGGCCCTGGCCGCAATCATTCTTTATGTCGGCGGCTTCGGCGTGGAAGTGATTCTGGGCATCGTCAACCGGGTGCAGCTTATACCGGGGGGTTACATATGGGTGGCTACCCCGGCGGTGGTGCTGATAATTCTCTATTATGGGGGCGTGATAGGGGGCATCAGCGCGCTGGAAGCGCCGGCCCGGCGCAGGTGGCTGTACCCTTCGGTTGGTGCAATACTGCTGTTTATTTTGGTGGTTCTCATTCCGGCCGGCTGGTATCAACGGGGCCAGTTGGAAATCGATTTCATTGATGTGGGCCAGGGAGACGCTATTTTGGCAAAAACACCCCAAGGAAAGTTCATACTGGTGGATGGCGGCGGCAGTGCCTGGTATGATGTGGGGGAAACTACGGTGCTGCCTTACCTGCACCGGCGCGGTATCCGTTCGCTGCACATGGTCGTCAGCAGCCATCCGGACAACGATCATCTGCAGGGACTGGAAAGCGTAGTGAAGGAAATGAAAGTCGGCAGCATTCTGGCGCCTCAATGCCTGAACAACGTTACGGAATATCAGTCTCTGCGGAAGGAAGCGGCTGCTAAAAATATCGACTGGCAAGGAATATCCTCCGGACAGGAGATCATATTGGAGTCGGGTCTGAAGATTAAAGTGCTGCATCCCGGATATGGCCAACAGCCCCAGGATGACTGCAATAACCAATCCCTGGTGCTGAGGATCAGTTATGGTGATTTTTCCATCCTGCTGACCGGAGATATTGAAAAAGAAGCTATGCAGTCGTTGGTGGATCAGGGGATGCTGGCAGCGGCTACGATGGTCAAAGTGCCTCATCACGGCAGCAAAGGTTCACTGGTACCTGATTTTTACAACCAACTGCAGGCTCGCTACGCGGTGATTTCAGTCGGCAGCGGCAATCTTTACGGGCACCCCAGTCCGGCGGTGCTGTCCATGCTGAAACAAGCCCATGCCCAAATTCTGCGCACTGATCAGCACGGGGCGATTATCGTTCTGACCGATGGCCGGCAAATGCAAGTCCGACCTACTCTTTTAAACCGATAGCAAACCACGCCGAACGCCCAACAAAAAATACTAATCCCCCGCTTTCTCACATAGGCTTGAAAGGGAAAGGGGGAGCGGGCCATCAGAAGGAAGGCGCTGGGAGAAGACAGAATAGGCAGGCTCCTCATGATATTATCACTGCCGGCTATGGGCGGCATGGTGATTTCATCTTTGTTCGCCCTGATCGATACCTTCTTTGTTTCCCGTCTGGGTTCATCGGCGCTGGCGGCGCTGACCTTCTGCATTCCTATCGAGGTGCTGCTGACGTCTACCGGTGCGGCCACCGGCGTAGGCATTACGTCTTTATTGTCACGTACCCTGGGAAAAAATAATTACGCCGAGGCGGATAATATCGCCTGGCATGGTTTGATCATTGCAGTGATCTACGGCGGTTTTTTCTCCTGGCTGGGATTGGCCAACCTGGATCAGCTGCTGCTGTGGTTCGGCTGCAGTCCGGAGATTTTTGCCCTCTGCCGCGAATATCTCTTCATCATTCTCGTCGGCAGTGTGTTTACTTTTATTCCCATGATCGCTGCTCATATCGTGCAGGGCGAAGGAAATACGCGATTGCCCATGTTTTGCAATCTGGTGGCGATCTCCCTGAATGTACTGCTGGATCCGCTGCTGCTGTTCGGGCCGGGGATATTCCCGGCCCTGGGCATTCGAGGGGCCGCCTTGGCCACGGTTTTGTCCCAAATGATCGGCTCGGCCCTGCTGGTTTATCTGATGTTCAGAAATAAAACCCTGTTAGCCTGGAACAGGGTTCACTTTATTCCGCGCGTCAGGGTCTTGTCAGGCATTTATCGGGTCGGTTTGCCCACTTTGGTGATGGAACTGCTGGCGGTTTTCATTATGAGCTATATAAATAGACTGCTGGTGGGGTTTGATTATTCGGCGGTAGCGGCGCTGGGGGTATTTTTCCGTATCCGTTCCATTTTTTATATGCCGGTTTTCGGCCTGGCTCAGGGGGCCATGCCCATCGCAGGCTTTGCTTTTGGCGCCCGCCAACTGGATCGGGTCAAGGAAACCATCATCAAGGCGTCGGTTTTATCCTTCGGTATTTTGATGATTGCATGGCTGGTCATGCAATATTACGCCGCGGATATGGTTAAAATATTTGCCCGGGACCCGGCTTTGATCAGGATGGGAACAGATTGCCTTAAATTGGCTACACTTTTTCTGCCGGTGATGGGGCCCATCATTATCCTGAACCATGTGCTGCAGTCCCTGGGTAAAGGAACTGCGGCCATGTATCTTTCTCTACTCAGGCAATTGGGAATATTCCTGCCGTTGTTGATCCTGCTGCCCCATTACCTGGGCATAAAAGGAGTATGGCTGGCTTTTTCCGTCACCGAGCTTATGTCCGCGCTGGTGGCCGTCGTGTTTTTTATAAACCTGTGGAAACAATTGCAGGTGCGCCGGCGTTATACTTTTATCATGCTGCGGGGCAATGGGTATTTCAAAAAGCGGTTTATATCCTGGCTTAAATGGTAGGTAGCGGTTGATTCCACTGCAAAAACTTATCATTCGTTGGTGGAATGTATAAACATTCCGTCGCCAGGCTACTAAGTGCTCCTCCATGTTTATACATTCCACACGATTAAATCAGGCTTTTTGCAGGGGAATCACAGTCCTATTTTATATAAAAATACAGCTTGCCGTTTTCCGCCTGCAAGACCAGCCGTTTCTGATCCATCAGGTAGGTAATGATAGCGCCGATAGTGGAGAGGGAAAAATAGTATTCCTTATAATCAAACTGCAGATCTTTCAGGATGCTGATTTCTTCCAACAGCTCTTCCTTGGTTTTGGGCTGGTTGAGAATTTCGGCGGCCAAATCGATATATTCCTGCAAATGGCTGTGATTTAAATCGACCAGTTGGATCAGCTCCTGCTGGTCATATATTTGATCGGCATGCCCCAGCACAAAATAGTCATATTCAAGCTGGGACAAAGTTTGGTAGGTCTGCAATTGAGCGGCAACGTCAAATAAGAAGGGCAGATCATACTTGCCCAGTTTTTCCGCGCTGAAAAGAGCATCCCCGATATAACAAACGCTGTCGCGGGTGGCAATGCCGATATGACCGGGGCTATGTCCCGGCAAGAAGATAATATCGAACTTTTCATCGTTGATTTTGCAGGTTCCGGGGATCAGGGTATCGGCTACGCTGATGGCCGGATTTTTTATGAAATGGCGGGCCAGCTCATGGGGGGCTCTGCCGCCGTACAAACCGTCGGAAAACAGTTGATTTTGTTCGATCAATTGTTTTTCTTCCTTCGATGTCAGTACCTGGGTTCCGGGATATCGTTCCTGAAAATAGCCGTCGCCGCCGGTATGATCGATGTGGTTATGGGTGTTGACGATATATTTTACGGACAGCTTTTGCTCTTTCAATATTTCATCAAGGTGGCGGGCCTGCTGCTTGTTGTCGCCGCTGTCTACCAGCAGGGCGTATTTGTCCTTAAACTGAAAAACGCCGATGTTGGCCGGAGCAGGTATATAGTAACTGTTGCCGTTGATTTTTTCCAGATGCATAATTCCTCCTGATAACTTGTGTACTGTATCACTCACATTTCGGCAAATGAAATGATACAGCACACTAGCAGTCTTCGTCACCTGAAACTTTGCTTCCCACCGGATAAATTTATGCAGGGTTGCGTGGTCGACGATCGCAATACCTCCAGTATTACTCACTTCTCCGCTTTTCCCTGCCTCGCCCTCGCCATGCGAAAAATTATCCCCACCGGATAAAATAAACTTTTAGATGTAACAGACTATCAAATACATGTATGTTTCGGTACATACTTGGGTAAAACTATTCTATATCAATTTAGATCACCAATAAAAGGGGGGTTCCTAAATGGTTCGTACTATTATACGTTTTGTTGTATCGGCGATTGTTCTGCTGCTGGTCAGTTATTTGCTTCCAGGTATTGAAGTATCAGGCTTTTGGGGTGCATTGGTAGCCGCAGTCGTTATCGCGGGTATTGGCTACCTGGTTGAACTAATCCTGGGAGAAAACGTATCTCCGCGCAGCCGTGGCATCGTCGGCTTTGTCGTCTCCGCCTTGGTTATCTACCTGGCCCAGTTTATTGTCCCCAATTATATGAATGTTTCCTTGCTGGGAAGCCTGCTGGCAGCATTTGTTATCGGGCTGGTAGATGCCTTTATACCCACGGAACTAAGGTAACCCAAATTTACAAATTGGCATAATGGAGCCCTGTCGTGTTGGCAGGGCTCCATTTATTATAATTCCGATAAAATTTCGCGGGCGGCAACCACCCCAGAAACACTGGCCTGAATCAAGCCGCGCGTAACCCCGGCTCCGTCGCCGCTGGCCCACAGACCTTCAACGCAGGTTTTCAAGCTGTTGCTTAACTGGGGTCGCGCCGAGTAAAATTTGGTTTCAATTCCGTAGAGCAGGGTATGATCAGCACCCAGTCCGGGGATAGCTTTGTCCAGCGCTTCGAGACATTCCTGGATGCCGACCATATAGCGATGGGGCAGAACCAGAGATAAATCCCCCGGTACAGCCGCTTTCAAAGTAGGCTCCACCAGACCTTTGGCAATGCGGTCTCTCGTAGAGCGGCGGCCGCGCTTTAAATCACCTAAACGCTGCACAATGATGCCTCCGCTGAGCATGTTGGACAGGCTGGCGATACAGCGTCCGTATACGATAGGCTGATCAAAAGGTTCCGTAAATTCCTGGCTCAGCAGCAAGGCGAAATTGCTGTTATTGCTCTTGCTGCCCGCATAGGAATGACCGTTGACGGTGATGATACCATTGGTGTTTTCCATTACCACATGTCCGTTGGGATTCACGCAGAAGGTTCTGACCAGATCGTCGAATTCCTTGGTATTGTAAACGATTTTCGGTTCGTAAACCTTGTCGGTAAAGTCCTGCATGGTCACCGCCGGCAGTTCTACTCTTACCCCGATATCCACCTGATTGTTGCTGAGGGGGATATTTAGCTTCTGCATCTGCTCGGAAAACCACTGGGCGCCGTCCCGGCCCGGGGCGCAGATGATGCGGGGAGCATAATACGTACCTTGTTTGGTTATAACTCCCCGGGCCCGACCTCCCTCCACCAGGATATCCTGCACCGTTTCTCCGGTTTTTATGGTGATATTAGGATCAAGTTCATTTTTTAAATTTTGCAGCACCTTTAGGGTATTGTCGGTGCCCATGTGTCGGATGCGGGCGGGCAGCAGTTTGAGATTGACACGAGCCATATGCAGGCGCATCGATTCAAATTCTTCTTCGTTCTGGCCGTATACGACTGTGGATGCTCCGTGTTCAAGATAGATTTTGTCAACGTAATCAATGAAATCGGCCAATTTTTCTTTGCCGATATAATCTCCCAGCCATCCGCCGAATTCCGTGGTAAGGGTCAGTTTGCCGTCGGAAAATGCGCCGGCGCCTCCCCAACCGCTCATGATAGAGCAAGGCTGACAATGTATGCATTGAGAGGCTCCTTCGTTCACCGGGCAACTACGCTTATCCACCAGGCGTCCTTTTTCCAGCAGCAGTACCTTGGCAGTGCTGTTGCGGTACAATTCCCGGGCGGCAAAAATTCCGGCAGGGCCGGCCCCGATAATAATCACATCATAATTATCAATCATTTAAGGACCTCCTCCATTAAAGTGCCCATACGGATTGATTATACCACAAT
>DATMYB010000658.1:0-8943 GCA_035561215.1 Syntrophomonas sp.
TTCTCTGTACAAAAAAATTAAAAAATATAAGATCTTTTAGTTGACCTTAATTGACCCTGCGGTTGCCGTCCCCTCTCTCTTATCACAAGCAACTGTCACCTTATGTAATATTACACTTTCACAAATAGGGTGACACCCCAACGCAATGAATTGAATCCTGCCGTCATATAAATATCCGGAAAATTCAGACTTCCGGATGTTTTTTTGCGGGCGGGAAAAAGGAATTGGAGTTGGCACAGGAATTGCGTTTATTACTCATTAAATAATAGAAGGGAGTGGAAGCTATGAAAGCTGCTGTATGGTACGACAAGGGAGATGTGCGGGTGGTGGAAGTTCCGGAACCGCCGGCTCCTCCTCAAGGCTGGGTCAAAATCGAGGTTGATTGGTGCGGAATCTGCGGATCCGATTTGCACGAATATCTGTCCGGCCCCATCTTTATTCCGGTGGCTGAACCCCACCCGTTAACCGGCGGCAAGGCTCCGGTCATTTTGGGTCATGAATTCTCCGGCAGGATCGTGGAAGTGGGCGCAGGGGTAACCGCTTGGAAAATCGGCGATCGGGTCGCCCCTGATGCCTGTCAGGTCTGCTGGGAGTGCTATTCGTGCAAAAGAATGGATTATCCCTGCTGCGACAAATTAGCCTTTACCGGACTTCACACCGACGGCGCCTTTGCCCGTTATGTAAATGTACCTGCCTACACCCTGTATAAAATCCCGGATAGAATGAGTTCCGAGCAGGCCGCCCTGGTGGAGCCCCTGGCCGTCGGCATGCACGCGGTGCGCAGAGCGCCGGTGATAACCGGTGACAACGTCGTCATAATCGGCGCCGGCACCATTGGCTTGTCCGCCCTGCAAAGCGCTCGGGTCAGCGGGGCCAAGCGCGTCATCGTAGCGGAGACGGCCAAAGCGCGCAAGGAATATGCCCAGAAATTAGGCGCCGACGCTATTCTCGACCCCACCCAATGCGACGTGCCCGCGGAAGTCTTTAAAATGACGGGGGGTATAGGAGCGGATGTGGCCGTAGAATGCGTGGGAGCCAAAACCACCGTGCCGCTGGCGGTGGACTGTATCCGTCCCCGAGGCGTGGCCGTGACCTGCGGGGTCTTTGAAGCTGAAGGACCGATCCAATGGAATTCAGTGGTGTTCAAGGAAAAAGTAATCAAAGGATCCCTTGGCTACAACGGCGAATTCGACCCGGTAATGGCCATGATCACCGACGGCCGTATCAACGCCGACGCCATGATCACAGGAAGAATCAAGCTGGACGATATTATTGAAAAAGGTTTTAAAGAACTCATCAACAACAAAGACGAAAACATAAAGATTATTGTAAGTCCTGTATAAACAACTGTCGGCGGAAGTCGGCGGGTTTGGTTCAAGCCTGTTTGGGTCGGAAGCAAGGCCCGTTTGCACTGGAGAAGCTTTCTCGCAACAAATTCCCTACGCAAGTTGCAGCCATGGGGAACAATAAATATCCTTGGGCAAGAGTTTCCCGAGGATAATAAGTAAATCAGGAGACCGCTTTCATATTTTTTTGCCGCCTCGGTTCAGCGCTTAAGCGTTGCTGGGGCGCATTGTTTGTCACCAGTACATTTCCGGTTACATAAAAAGTATCAATAATGTTACAAATAAATCTCATTGGCGCCGGTTTTAAACACTTTCAAGCTCCAATAACCGTAGTTTGTTACAAAACGTATCATATCTGTTACATCCTCTCCATCCCTGCCTCCATCCCCCTGGACAACGCGAAATACGTACAAACCCCATAAAATCCATGGTTAACGCTGCGGCACAGACACGTCTATGCCATTTTGGCATTGATTTTGCTGTTAGATATAAGCAAATAAAATATTGTTGAAATGGAGGAAGCGGTGCATGGCAAAAATGATCAACACAGTAACAGGTCCTATATCCTCTGACGCCCTGGGCAAGACTTACATCCATGAGCACGTTTTGTTCGGTTACCCCGGATTCCAGGGAGATCTAAGCGTAGCCCCCTTTCATTGGGACGACGTATTGCAGTACTGTATTGATATCATCAAACCGATCATGGATAATTACGGTTTGCAAACGGTAGTGGACGCCACCCCCAACGAATGCGGCCGCAACGTTCGTTTTCTGCAAGCGGTTGCAGAAACCACCGGTCTTAACATTATCCCCGCCAGCGGCTATTATTTCGAGGAAGAAGGTGCGCCCGCCTATTTCAAACAGAGAGCCACGCTGACCAATATTCTGCCTGAAATCATCGAACTGCTTACCACGGAAGTAACTACCGGCATCGAAGGTACGGGCATTAGAGCCGGCGTCTTCAAAGTGGCTTCCAGCAAAGGGGAAATTACTCCTTACGAAGAAGTATTTTTCAAAGCTGCCGCCCAGGTCTCCTCCCGGGAGGGAATTCCTATTATTACCCACACCCAGGAAGGAACCATGGGGCCCCAGCAGGCGGAACTGCTGATCTCCGCAGGAGCAGACCCCAAACGTGTCGCCATCGGCCATATGTGCGGCAGCACCGATATCCAATACCATTTGAATACCCTGGCGAAAGGCGTTTATATTTCCTTTGACCGCTTCGGTTTGCAGGCTCTGGCCGGATGTCCTACGGATAGTGTTCGGGAAGCCGTGCTAGCAGGTCTTTGCGCCGCCGGCTATGCTGACCGGATCATGCTGGGACATGACGCCATTCTCAGTTGGATCGGAAGACCCCCGGCCGTACCTGAGCAGGCGTTTCCTCTGATCGCCAACTGGAACTGGAACAATATGATGGTCAATGTTATCCCCGCTTTAAAGGGAATGGGGGTAAGCGACGAACAGATCAATCTGATGATGGTGGAAAATCCCAAACGATTCTTTGGGTATTAAAACAAAGTGTCTGTTTTAATACAGGCAGTTCCATTAATCGGTACAAATTTTGTTGAGAATACGATCTTATTAAATGCACATTGTATTAAGGAGGGTCTATATGCCTAAATTCGACATGCCTGTTATCAAGCTTGAAGAAGCTGAATATCTAAAAGGACGCCAATTGCAATTTGAGAGCATTGCGGAAATGTTTACCATGCGCGCCCAGGAAAAGCCGGACGCTCCGCATATATATTTTTACGACGATGTCATCACTTACAAGCAGACGAATGAACGCGCCAATAAAGTCGCCAATTATTTGAAAACCAAAGGGGTAGTCCAGGGCGATATTGTGGCGGTTATGGTTTTGAATTCCCCGGAAGTATATTACTCCATGTTCGGCGCTCAGAAGCTGGGCGCGATCCCTCTGGCCGTCAATTACATGCTGAAACCCCCGGAAATCGCTTACGTCCTGGACGACGCCCAGCCCAAGGTAGCCTTTGTCGGCAGTGAATTTATGGCTGACTTCGCCCAAGGTTATAAGCTGGCCCAGCATAAGCCTATCGTAGTGGAGGTTGCTACGGAGATCGACCACGGCGCCGATATCGCCGAAATTAAACTGGCTGATATTCTGAGCGGCTATCCGGCCGATGAGACACTGGTCAAACAAAGTCCGGATGATCCCTTTATGCTGCTGTATTCATCGGGGACTACCGGCATGCCCAAAGGCATCCTGCTGACTAACAAAGGAGAACTCTCCATCTGCCGGGATATGAACCACATTGGCCTGTTTAACGGCGATGATGTGATGATGATCATTCTGCCCATGTTCCATACCAACCCGCTGTGCGTTTGGACTTACCCGGTTACTTTTGCGGGGGGATCGCTGGTGATAAGGAAAACTTTCTCTCCCCTCGACTATTGGCCTTCACTGACGCGCTACGGCGTAACTGTCGGCATGGCCGTGCCCGCCATGTATGATTACGTTTACAATTCAGTGGATCCTGCCAGCGTGGACATGCCCAACCTCAAGCTGAGATATTCTTTCTGCGGAGCGGCACCGCTGCCGGTAGAGTTGATTCGGGGCTTCAAGGAGAAATACAACATCGACATCATAGAAGGCTACGGATTGACCGAGGTATCGGGAGTGTCGACCGCCAATCCCCCGCTGGGCAAGAAAAAAATTGGGTCTATCGGTATGTGTTTCCCGGAACAGATGTTGGAGATCATGGACGACGACAACAATATCCTGCCTCTGGGTGAAAAAGGTGAGATCTGTACCAAGGGCGATCCCAATATGGTCAGATATCTGAACAATCCTCAGGCTACCGAAGAAACCATTAAGGACGGCTGGCTGCATACCGGAGATGTGGGCTACATGGACGAGGAAGGATATCTATATATTGTCGACCGTAAAAAGGATATGATCTGCCGGGGCGGCGAAAATATTTATCCGCGCGAGATCGAGATCGTACTGGAAAGTAATCCTAAAATTGCCGAAGTAGCGGTCATCGGCGTACCGGACAAGGCGCTGGGAGAGCGGGTCAAAGCCTTTATCATTCCAAAAGTGGAAGGCTCCATGACGGAGCAGGAAGTAAAAGACTTCCTGGCCGACAAGCTGGCCAAATATAAAATACCGGAATTCATAGAGTTCAGAAAAGACTTTCCGCGTAATCAGACCGGCAAGCTTTTGAAGAAGGAATTAAGAAGCTGATCTGTGGGAGTTGTTCCGCCGATATAATAATATCATAACCGTGATTCCGAATGCTCCGGCCTGCCGGTAAATTACCAGGTCCCTTTCCGGCGGGCCGGATTTTTACTTCCGTAATTCTTTTTTCAGCAGTTTTCCGGTCTGGCCGCGGGGGAAATCAGTCCTGAATTCAATGAACTCAGGGATTTTAAATTCGGCCAGTTGGTCGGCGAGGAAATCTTTGATCTCCTGCTCGGTGATGGAACCTTCCACTTTGGGAATAATAAAGGCCTTGACCCGTTCACCCAGTGCTTGGTCCGGCACACCGATAACGGCTGCTTCGGCGATTTTGGGATGGCTCTCCAGCACAATCTCGATCTCACGCGGGTAAATATTCTCATCTCCCCGACAGATCATATCTTTCTTACGGTCGACGATATAGATATACCCTTCCTCGTCCATGTAGCCCACGTCGCCGGTATGCAGCCACCCGTCTTTGACGGTTTCCCGGGTAGCATCGGCATTGTTTAAATATCTGAGCATGTTGGCGTCCCCCCAGGTGCAGATCTCGCCCCGCTTGCCTAAGGGCATAATATGGTTGTCATCATCCATGATCTCCACCAGCTGCTCCGGGAAGCTCATGCCGATGGAGCCGATTTTCTTCTTGCCCAGCGGAGGATTGGAGGTGGATACGCCCGACACTTCGGCCAACCCGTACCCTTCTACGATGTCGACGTTATATTTCTCCTTGAAGCCCCGGATCAGCTCCACCTTCAGCGGCGCGGCTCCGCTGAAGGCATATCTCAGCTTAAGTTTGGCCAAATCCACGCTTTGCGGGTCCACCGATCTGTAAACGTAGTCATACATATAAGGTACAGCCATACCCACCGTTACGCCGTAGCGAGTCAATGAAGGCCAGAAGTCGTCGGGTAGAAAAGTTTTTCTGATTACCAGCGCTCCCCCCGCAAAAGTAACCGGGTAGGTCCACACGCATAGAGAGTTGGCATGGAACATGGGCAGGATGATCATCATCACATCGTCGCCGTTAAACAGGCCAATGCGATTCATATCCCGACAGATGGAGAGCTCCCCTTTGTTGGTCAGCAGAATGCCTTTGGGCATGCCGGTGGTTCCCGATGAATACAGCAACATAAAAGGATCCTCCGGACTCTGTTTGACCAGCGCCTCGTCGGCCGGGTAACTGCTCAGGATATCGGTCAGTTTGATTGCGGCGATGTCGGCGCCGTGGTCGACACCGGTAGCTACCTCCACTACTGCGGGTTTATGCTTGGCCAACTTGTAGCCCTGAGCGAAATCAGCCATAAATTCACTGCCGACGAAAGCTGCCTTGGGCTGGGCGTCATCCAGCACATAAGCGATTTCCGGGGGCTTCAGCATATAGTTGACGGCCAGGGGAACCGCCCCCAGCTTGTGGGCGCCGAACATAGCATAAAAGACTTCCGGGGAATTCAAAACCATGACCGCCACATTATCACCCTTGCCTGCCCTTTTGGTTTTCAAATAATTGGCGATTTTATTGGCGCGCTCATTGGTCTGTTTGTAGGTGACGATATCGTCATAGAAATACACATGAGGAGCGTCCGGCTTCTCATGCGCACGTACAGTGATCATTTCGGCAATGCTCTCGAATTCAAGCCGACAGCCCTGCAAAAATTCAGCCTCTTCCAATTTGATGACGGGCATGTTGAATTTTCTCATATCAGCGCTTCCTCAAAACAAATTTCGTTACTACTACAGCAGCAATTCGCGTCTCTCCAGAAGGTCATCAGCATCGCATTGTCGTTGGCAGCCAGCATGAATGACATGAACCCATTAAGAGTATAACGTTTTTTATATGTTTAATCCAATTATAATACCTGCCGGTACTATCACCTCCGAAGGCAATGGTCTTACAAAACTTTACGGTACCGTTACAACCTCATCCAAGCTGGCCGCCGGATATGAACCTAACACCCGCAACCCGAGGCCTGCCGCCTGCAATGCTTTTAGCGCTTCGACGGCGGGAAGCTCCTGGCGGTGACCTTCAAAATCGATAAAGAATAAGTATTCGCCGATGCGGGTGCGGGCAGGACGTGATTCGATCTTGCACAAATTTACTCCGCGGAGGTAAAACTGCTGCAAGACTTCGTAAAGAGCGCCGGGGCGGTCCTCCGCATAGAGCAGCAGCGAAGTTTTGCAGCCGTGGCTGCAAACTGCGTCCTCCTGGGCCAACACCACAAAACGGGTGGAATTATTGGACTGATCCTGGATATCTTGCTCCAGCACCTTTAACCCGTAAGTCCCAGCGGCGGCTAAGGCGGCTACCGCCGCCCAGGTTTTGCCGGCGGAGGCCACCATCCGGGCGGCCTCCGCCGTACTGCAAACCTCTCTGACCGGAACTCCGGCATAGTTTTTACTTAAGTATTCCTGGCACTGGGCCAGGGCCTGGGGATGGGACAATATGCAGTCTATCCCCTGGCCTGACGCCTGTGGATGAATAAGCAGGTTTTGGCGGACCGGAATAATGATCTCTCCGGCGATTTGCAGTGCATAGCCGTCCGTCATCAGGTCCAGGGTTTGATTGACCGCGCCCTCATAAGAGTTTTCAATGGGCACGATTCCCCAGGCGGCTTCTCCTGCGGCCACCGCCTGGAAAACCTCGCGAATGGAACGCAACGGCAGCAATTGACCGGGATGGTCTTCCCGGTATCGCCGGGCGGCTTCTTCGCAAAAGGTACCGCCCGGTCCCAGATAAGCGATTTTTTCCGTCGTCATCAGTTGCTCCTCCCCGGCGGCAGACTCCGGTCTACCGCCGGCGCCAACACCTGCAGCCGGCTCATCAATTCTTCCAGTCCTGCCGGAGTCAGGGATTGGGCGCCGTCGGATACGGCTTTAGCAGGATTAGGATGCATCTCCAGAATCAGTCCGTCTGCCCCGGCGGCGATGGCCGCCAGGGACATGGGTCCTACTAATTGGCGGTCGCCGGTACCGTGACTGGGATCCACGATCACCGGCAGGTGGCTGAGTCTTTTCACTACCGGCACCGCGCTCAGATCCAGCGTATTGCGGGTGTAGGTTTCAAAAGTACGGATACCGCGCTCGCACAATATCACCTTCTGATTGCCTTCGGACAAGATATATTCAGCTGCCATCAGCCATTCTTCAATGGTGGCCGACATGCCGCGCTTCAATAAAATCGGCATATTCGTCTGACCGGCTGCCTTGAGCAGACGGAAATTCTGCATATTGCGGGCGCCGATCTGCAGCATGTCAACATATTCCAACGCCAATTCCAAACTGTGCTCGTCGATTACCTCGGTAACCACCGGCAACCCAGTGGCCTCGGAAGCTTCCTGCAGCAGTTGCAGCCCTTCCTCTTCCAGTCCCTGAAAGCTGTAAGGCGAGGTACGGGGTTTGAAAGCGCCGCCTCTGAGCATGCAGGCGCCGGCGTTTTTGGCTGCGATTGCGGATTCCATGATCTGTTCCCGGTTTTCCACCGCACAAGGTCCGGCGATAACCGCCAGCTTCCGGCCGCCGATCTTTACTTCCCCGACCTCGATGACCGAACCTTCAGGCTGAGCCTGGCGGCTGACCAGTTTGAAGGGTTTCATAATAGGAATTATTTTTTCTACCCCCGGCATCTGCGTCAATTCTTTGAGAGCGCTGCTGGCTTGGGGGTCTCCCACCGCGCCGATAACGATTTTCTTTACTCCTTGAATGATCTGACTTTGGAAACCCAGTTCCTCCAAGCGTTGGTTGACGGTGGTGATTTCCTCCATGGTCGAGTCGATGTTCATTACTAATATCATTGCTTCTGCCTCCTATAAAATAAAAATTGCCCATAGCCTCTGTCCCTGCAGGGACGAAAGCTATGGGCATCCGTGGTACCACCCTGATTGGTTCAAATCAATGAACCCACTCTGGGGGACTGGTTGCGGGGTAGATGTGTCATCTGATGCCGCAGAGGATCTTTCACCATGCGCGGCGGAGGATGTGCAGATACTGGATCGTATCTAATCCGACGACAACCAAGCAGAGTGGAAAATCTGCAGGCATGCATGACACAGGTATTCCGTGACCAGTCCCGAGGTACGGGAGCCAGAAGTTTAGCGGGAAATAGAAAAAGCCTTTCATCCTCTAGGGACGAAAAGCTTGTGCTTACCGCGTTACCACCCTGGTTGATCCGCATAATCGCAGATCCGCTCTGTAAAGGTGCGGGAACATTCTGTTCCGATACCTCCTTCCCGTTAACGTTGGAAGATTACGGCCGGGCCTACACATCTCCGCAAGAGAATTCAGCTGGCAACTCCCGAGAGAACTTCGGCTACTCATGCCCTAAGAGTGCTTCCAGTCGGTGACACCCTCTCCCTGTAAGGCTGGGGTTAGCGTACTTTGCTCGTTCATCGTTATTTTTAT
>DATMYB010000659.1:0-2278 GCA_035561215.1 Syntrophomonas sp.
GTGCATGGACGAATGCATATATCGGTGCGGCGGAGCCGCAGTTCCGGAGAATAGGAAACCGCCTGGCGGGAACCGGAAACATTTTATTCGCAGCTATAGCTATAATAGCGAGGTTTATCTATGCTCAAAAAAAATTTACCACTTCTGCTGGGCTTATGCCTGCTCCTGGGTTTTATCGCCTTCGTCCCGAGCCCGGCCCAGGCAGTGGCAGTGTTTGTCAACCATAAGCAAGTTCGATTTGATGCCGCGCCGTTTATCGAAGGCAATCGTACGCTGGTACCGATCCGGGGCATCTTGGAAGCGATGGGGGCGCAGGTTGATTGGGACTCTGAACAACAAATGGTAAGCGTGCAGCAAGGTGACCTGACCATTGATCTAAAAATCGGTTCCAAAGAAGTTACCGTCAACAAAGATACATATGAATTGGATGTGCCCGCCGTTATTGTCCAGGACAGGACCTTTATTCCGCTGCGTTTTATTGCTGAGCACATGCAATATGACGTCAGTTGGAATGGTGACACCCAGACCGTTTACATTACCTCCGCTTCCGGTACGGCCGGCAATAATATATTTGCCGGCAACACCGCCGATTCCCCCGTCACTACGAAAGTAGCTTCCTTGAGCCAGTACCGGTATGGTGTGGCCAAGATCTGCGTTGACGGCCGCTGGTTTTATATCGATAAACAGGGCAATGAAGTGACTTCACTCAGTGCCCTGAACTGCGTCAAGGGTTTGCATATCCAGGACCAGCAGCCTTTATTGGCGTACAAGGATATTGAACAGGTGGACGATGTACTGCTGCTGCAAACAGACGATGCCATCCAATGTATCGATCTAAATAGCGGTGCCAATATATTTAAGGACAGCGGTAATTACAGTTTCTATATTGAGGATAGGTACACGGACGGCCAGAGTGCCGATATGGAAACGGGGAGCGGTATTCATGAGACCATTTTGGGCAATGGCCAGCGGGCCATCACTCTGTCAAAAATCAACGTGGAATCTACCACGATTATCAATGTCGATACCAAAGCCGTACTGATGGTGGATTGTTTCCAGGACTGGATTCAGGAGGGTTTGTACATGTTCAGGGAAAACGGAATGTACGGCTTTAAAAACCTATATAACGAAGTGGTGATCCCGGCCACCCATCCCCAGTCCTTACGCAACTCATTGTTCACGGAAGGCTTGGCGTTGCTGCAAAAAAGCGGGGCTGACGATAAAGTTTTCGTGTGCTACGACCGTCAAGGTCAGGTCCGGTTTGAAATCCAACTGGGTTATCAGGATGAACTGGCCCAATTCCACGAGGGATTGGCGAAAATAGGCCGCAGCTACTTGTACGGCTATATTGATACCACCGGCCAAGTCGTCATCGAACCGCAATATGCCACCGCCGCCGATTTTACCAATGAGGTCGCCATCGTATCTAAAAATCAAAAATACGGCGTGATCAATGCTGACGGTTCCGTAGCCATACCGCTGGAATACGACAGCTTGAGCAGCGATGTACCTTTCCCGGAAGGACCCGCCAGATGTGTGCTGAACCCCAATTATCCGGTGTTGGCCCGGCAGAATGACAAATGGGGCTATGTAGCTTTTCCGCAGATTATACGGGTATGGCCGGCAGGTCAGGAACACTATTCATACGAAATGCAGCCTTCCCGGACGGTCGTGCCCTTTATCTACAGCGAACCGCCGCTGAAGCAAGTCTTGGAGTTTACGGCCGACCAGTGCTATGACAATCCCGTCGATTCCCAAGAGTTCTGCGATCCTTACGCTGTTTTTAAAGTCGACGATCGCCTGGTGGCGGTGGGTCTTACCCTGGAAGGTGAAGTGCTCACGCCCGGCGGCTATGATGAAATCGGCGATCCGTTACAACATGAATTCATGAACGGCAGGATGCATGTAGTACGAGACGGAAAATTGGGCTTTGTCAACACAGAGTTTACACTGGTGATTCCTTTAAATTATACGGGGCTGGCTTATTGTGCCGATTACGGAACGCAGATACCTTATTTTGCTGATGATGTGGCCTGCGTGGTCCGGGGTGAAAAGGTGATCCTTATTGACCGCTCGGGCAAGGAACTGCTTTATTTTAATTAACGGTTCTTATGGAAAATCTATAAAGCCGTTCATAATGCAAGACAAATCCCATCGTGGCAAGAGCAGCCGGCGCCTTAATGAAAGGGCCGCTCGTGCCAAGGGGATGGATGAAAATGCTGGGCGCGTTCTTATTGATTAATATTATATTCTTTTAATTTCCTATACATTGTTGATT
>DATMYB010000660.1:0-3208 GCA_035561215.1 Syntrophomonas sp.
GAAGAAGGATCCCCAGATTTAACGGACAGTATCCGCAATATCATTCATTCGCGCTTTTTAATCTGTATATTGGGATTTTTAACGCTGATCATGACGTTATATTTCCTTATGGATTATCAATTCAACACCCTGGCACGAGGCGCTTACAGCGATGAAGCACAAATGGCCGGGTTTCTGGCCGTATTTTTGGCTTTGTCCAACATGGTGGCGG
The DNA here is from genome assembly GCA_035561215.1 of Syntrophomonas sp. Lineage (GTDB taxonomy): Bacteria > Bacillota > Syntrophomonadia > Syntrophomonadales > Syntrophomonadaceae > Syntrophomonas_B. Next base: position 212 of record DATMYB010000660.1, read on the forward strand.
TAGTTATTGAATTGGGATTTTTAAGCCGTATTATGGCCCGTCTGGGAGTCGGCAACGTCATGCTGCTGGTCGCAGCCGGCCTGGGTTTTTGTTTTTTGCTCATGATGGTCACGATATCCGGTCACCTGGCTCTGGCTGCAGTTTTTATGGGCTATTTAATTACCAAAATTTTGGTTAATGTACTGGGGGAGCCCTCCTATCAGTTATTGTTCAAAGTCGTGCCCGCTCAACAAAGAGACGGGGTCCGTTTTTTAGTGGAAGCCTTATTTGTTTTAGGAGGGATGCTTGGAGGCGCGGTCTTGTCGGGACTGCATTCTCAGGGGATCGTCTCTCTGCGGATAGCCTCGTTGCTGGCGGTATTTTTAGTGTTAATCGCTTTTTATCTTGCCCGGCAGACCAAGGACATGTATTTAAAAGAACTGATACGCTCTATTGTCGATGGCGTTCAAGAATTAAAAGAGGATGGCGCGGTTATGCTGGGTAGATTTATTCCTGCCGGTTTTCTGCAACAGCTTTTATCACTGCTGCACCATCCCGATGACCGCAACCGGGTTCTCGCCTTGAATATCGTCGGGCAGTTGGAGCCGCAGACTATGGAACCATGGATTAATAATCTGCTTAAGGATTCCAGCGCCGATGTACGCAGAAGTGCGCTGCAGTATTGTACCAAGCTCGACCATAACCGTTATTCCCTAGATGCCGTGTTAGCTTGCTGTCATGACGAAGTACCCGAGGTTCGCGCGACTGCGATCAGCTTGCTGCCGACACTGAATATCGGAACAGACAACCTCTGCGCTGCTTTAACCGACACTGATTCTCTAGTGGTGGCACATGCGGTCGCTGCACTTTGCAGGACCGGGTCTAATCAATATTCAGGCCTTGTCCGTGCCGCAGTGGAGCGTTGCCTGGGCGGCGGCATCGAATCAGCCGCAAACATTTGCCAAGCTATTGGCAAAGCCGGCCTGAATGAATACGCTCCACGCTTGATTGCAATGCTTGATGATGTGCCCAGGGCAAGGGCGGCAGCCTGTGAAGCTTTGGGCAAGCTGCAAAACATTGCCGCCATACCGAAAATAATCTCCAAATATGCGGAAGGCGACCATGAATATCATAAAATTGCGGATCAGGCACTGGCTATTATGGGAGAAACAGCATTGCCAGTTTTGCTGAATGAATTGGAAAATTGGCAAGATTTGCGGTCCTGGACGGCAGTCGTCAAAGCCATCGCCGGTCTCCAGCAAGACGGGCAATACGATCAGCTACTGCTGGATAACTGTCTGGACCGGCTGAAAGATCTGTCTTCATTCCGCCCGCTGTCCGGATTGCTAAAACAATATGCAGCAGATGATTTGGCGGAACTGGCTGATCAACGCTGCAACGAAATGCTCAGACTGCACATGGAAGCCTGCTGGTCGGTACTGGCTAGTATTTACGATCCCTTCGTTATCGACCAGATTCAAACTGCCAGCAAGGAAGCGAATGTCGAGCTGCGTGAAACCTCACTGGAGGTCCTGTCTGAAGGGGTAGCCGACCGTCGGCTGGCCCACGCAATGTTGGAGGAGCTTACCCGGATGGATATACCCGGTTCGGAATGGGATTGGCCGGAGACGATTCAATATTTGAAAAAGGCCAAAAACTGGAACGATTACTGGTTGAGCGAAATTGCTGCTGAGGCGCTTTATCGTTGGGAAGGGGAGAAGAAAATGGAAGAACAGGAAATGCTCAGCTTGCTGGATAAAGTAATGTTATTGAAAGCCAACGTGCTTTTTTCCTGTTTGCAATTGGAACAACTGGGCCTTTTGGCCAGAATCGCCCGCCTGGAATTACGTGCAGAAAACACAAAACTGGTGCGGGAAGGCGAACTCAATTCTAAGCTGTATTTAATAACAAAGGGCAAAGTCGAACTGAGTGCCCATTCCAGTAACGGGACCAATGCTACGATTGCGGTTTTGGGTGCGGGTGAGACGGTTGGCGACAATACTGTGTTTGACGAAGCTATTTCCCCGGTGAGCGCTGAGGTTATCTTTGGCGAGGCAGCTCTGCTGACCATTGACGGCGAGGATATCCGGCGCCTTTGCAATCTTTATCCGGATATTGCTACCGGCTTTATCAAAGCATTCAGCATACGGGTCAGGAAACTCGAACAGCTGCTTGTTACCATGGCATAAAGCTAGTACTCTGTCAACTCTAAATCCGTATATTATTTGTCGAGGGAAATTTCTGCAGGGCAAGGCAGAGGATTGAGCAATACTGGACGTATTGTGATTGACGACAACGTAGCCATGCGGAAATTTAACCGATAAGAAAATATGGAATTAGGGTTGACAGAGTGCTAATACTAGGTCAAGGTATCCGACTATTTTGCAGACGTTTTGGAGACACTATTTAAACCTATTCGTAATTTTGTTTAGAATCCGCGCTTTACGGCTTTAAACCGTATATCTAGTAGTCTGTAACATCTAAAAGTATATTTTATCCAGCGAGAAAAATTTTTGCAGGGGAAGGCGGAGGAGTGAGTAATACTAGACGTATTGCGATCGACGACAACGCACCCCTGCCGAAATTTGGCCGGCGGGAATTATAGTTTTAGGTGTTACAGACTACCAGTACTCTGTCAACCCTAAGTCTGCATATTATTTGTCGAGGAAAATTTCTGCAAGGCAAGGCGGAGGAGTGAGCAATACTGGACGTATTGCGATTGACGACAACGTAGCCATGCAGAAATTTAACCGACAAGGAAATGTGGAATTAGGGTTGACAGAGTACTAGCTATGTCGGGCCGACCGAGCCAAGTAAACTGCGGCCTCAATTATAAATGGAAGTTGTGCGGCAGCGTTGCAGCGATCCAGCCGCAGCATGAGAATAGGATGATTTATCGTAAAAATGATACTTTTTTGCAGTCGTAATAGGTTTGATGGTTTGGAGATGCCATAAAACAGGCGTTATAATGCGAACCGTAATCGCATCAGGAAATTTATTAAGAACCAAATATGAATC
>DATMYB010000661.1:0-3238 GCA_035561215.1 Syntrophomonas sp.
TAGTAACTCAAGGTTATGAATATTAGGAGGTATTGATATGACAATCACAAAGACGAAATTAATCGAAATGTACAAAAAAATGCTGACCATCAGAAAATTTGAATTAAAAGCAGGAGATTTATTCGCAGAAGGAAAAATCCCGGGATTTGTTCATCTTTATCTTGGTGAAGAGGCTGTGGCGACAGGAGTTTGCGCCAATTTAACAGACGCGGACTACATTACCAGTACGCATAGAGGACATGGACATGTTATTGCGAAAGGCGGAAAGCTTGAACTTATGATGGCTGAACTTATGGGTAAAGCAACCGGCTATTGCAAAGGTAAGGGCGGATCTATGCACATCGCTGATGTGAACTTGGGAATCTTGGGCGCAAATGGAATTGTAGGTGCGGGGCAACCTATTTCGGCAGGAGCTGCTTTTGCCTGCAAATATAATAAGACCGATAATGTAACTGTTTGTTTCTTCGGAGACGGAGCTTCAAACCGTGGTACTTTTCATGAGGCGATGAATCTTGCGTCAGCCTTAAAATTGCCTCTTGTTTATATTTGTGAAAATAATCAATTCGGAATTTCGTGCCATACAAGCTGGTCGATGAATATATGCGATGTCGCTGACCGAGCTGCCGCCTATGGTATACCGGGCGTTATAGTTGACGGCAATGACGTGGTAGCAGTATATGAAGCTGCTGGAGAAGCGATAAAAAGAGCCAGGAACGGCGAAGGACCCAGTATAGTTGAATGCAAGACCTGGAAACATAGGGGCCATTTTGAGGGCGATCCCGCGACATATAAGGATCCTAAGGATCAGGCCGCATGGCTGCTTAGAGATCCTATTCCTAATACGGAAAAACAACTTATAGAAATGAAGTATGCGACAAAAGAAGAGATCGAAGCGATTCATGCTGAGGTTGATAATTTAATAGACCAGGCGGTTGAGTTTGGAGTAAAAAGTGCATTTCCCACAGTGGATAGCTTGTTAACCGACGTATATGCCTAAGGGAATGATTGATTGAGAAAGGATGGAAAATTATGAAAAAAATGAACTATGGGGAAGCCATTGCTGAAGCGATGCTTTTAGAAATGCGAAAAGATCCTACAGTATTTTTGTTAGGTGAAGATGTTGGCTTGATCGGCGGCGGTTTTGGTGCAAGCCAAGGTTTATATGCGGAGTTTGGACGTGAAAGAGTTATCGACTCCCCAATCAGTGAGACGGCAATAATTGGCGCAGCAGTAGGAGCAGCAGCTGTAGGATTGCGGCCCATTGCCGAATTGATGTTTGTTGACTTTATTGGTGTGGCGCTTGATGAAATCCTTAACCAGGCGGCTAAAATGCGCTATATGTTTGGCGGTAAGGCCAAGGTTCCTATGGTTATGCGTGCTGCCAGCGGTGCAGGCATGAATTGCGCTGCGCAACATTCCCAGTCGTTGGAAGCAACGTTAACTCATATACCGGGTATAAAAGTGATAATGCCCTCTACTCCGGCTGACGCCAAGGGTCTGTTAACGGCTGCCATACGTGACGATAATCCTGTAATGTTTCTTGAGCATAAAATGTTATATGGGATGAAGGGTGATGTGCCTGAAGGAGAATATGTAATTCCTATAGGCAAGGCTGATATTAAACGTGCCGGTTCTGATGTAACAATTGTAACTTGGTCGCTAATGGTCCATAAGGCTTTGGCAGCTGCCGAAACCTTGTCCAAAGAAGGAATCAGCGCAGAAGTGTTGGATCTAAGAACCCTGTCACCTCTTGATACCGATGCAATATTCAGTTCTATACGGAAAACTGGAAGACTGGTCATTGTTCACGAATCCGTAGAATATGGCGGATTTGGAGGCGAGATTGCAGCTCTGGTTGCAGATGAGTGTTTTGATTTGCTTAACGCACCAATTAAAAGAGTAGCCGCTCCATTCTCTCCGGTTCCGTACTCTCCTGCACTAGAATCTGAGTATGTACCGAATGAAGATAAGATAATTAAAGCTGTAAAAGAGTTGTTTTAATAATAATCTTCAAAGTAGGGAGTAAAAAATGAACGACGGCGTCAGTCCCCCACTTCTAAAGTGGCGGGTTACCGATTACAGGTCGTCAGTGGTGGGTCACAATCCCCGACTGACGCCTACGGCTTCGGGTTACGGCAAGTGAATTGCCAAAACCCAAAACCGTTCGTTCAACGATTTGAGTGCCGTGCGAACAATCGCCGCAGGCGAATCGCACATGGCGATTCAAATCGAACAAGTCGATTTGAATTTGCCCACAGCGTTGTAAGAAAGAGAGATATGAGTAATGATCAAACAACCCGACATTAAACACATGGTCATAGCGGGAGCGGGATTGATGGGCGCCTCCATGGCGCAGGTCTTCTCCAAATACGGCTATACCGTTACCCTTTATGACATTTTCGAAGCGGGCATTGAAAAAGGGAAGGAGCTGATCCGAATCAACCAGGCGGCCTCCATTGAAGCGGGGGACCTTACTGCGGAGGAATCGGAAAAGATCCTGTCGCGCATCTCCTATTCCATGGATATGGAATGCTTCCGGAAGGCGGATTACGTCATCGAGGCCATCGTGGAGAAAATGGACGTGAAGCAGAAATTCTGGAGCGGCGTTTCGGAGATCGTTCCCGAAGAGGCAGTCCTGACGTCCAACACTTCAGGCCTGTCCATTACCGCCATCGCCGAGGCCGTGAAAAAGCCCGAGCGCTTTGCCGGGATGCACTGGGTCAATCCGCCCCATCTGATTCCTCTGGTTGAGGTCATCGCCGGGGATAAAACCGCCGAAGAGGCGCTTATCATCGTGAAGGAGGTGGCGGAATCCATTCATAAAAAACCCGTTCTTGTGAAAAAAGACGCACCGGGCTTTATCCTGAACCGCCTGCAGTTTTCCGTCCTGAGGGAAGCCCTGAATATCGTGGAAAACGGCATCGCAAGTATGGAAGATGTGGACAGCGTGATGAAGTACGGCCTGGGCATGCGGTATGCGGGCATCGGCCCCTTTGAAACGGTAGATCTGGGCGGCCTGGATACCTTCTATAATGTCGCCGGCTATTTATTCCGTGACCTCAGCGACAAGAAGGAAGTAACCGGATTGCTGGCAGAGCTTTATCAGAACGGGGCTTACGGTACGAAGACCGGGAAGGGCTTCTACGATTACAGCGCAGACAAGGCGGAAAAGGCCATTGACAAGCGGGATAAGACCTTCATCAAGCTCGCAAAATGCCTGTACAGCGATCTTTAAACG
>DATMYB010000662.1:0-5982 GCA_035561215.1 Syntrophomonas sp.
CTCACACGTAAAAATAAAATTGGCTGGCACCACGATGGTAGAATGACGTTGTTCCACCAAAGCCGGCCCATAGAGTCTGTAACCCGCCGGCATATTATCCCCGTCATAAACCGGCACCTCCATAAAATCCGCCACCTCTTCCAGACAGGCCCGACGACTGCCCTTGAGAATATTATGTCCGCTTGGCTGAAGGTTTGCTTGGGAAGGGGGCTGCCAACCTTTCCCCCGCACCACAATGGACAGGCCGGTGATCTCAATCTCTGTGCCCAGATCGGCCAGGTTGTAACCGTATACCTGCTGATGATAATCATGGAATAGGCCCGTAAGGGATTCAGGGTTGAAGGTAAACTCGCCCGGCAACGGCACGTTCAATTGATAATGCTGGCCAAAATAACGCATGTCAATGGAGCGGCCGGTCAAATATAGTCCCTCTGTATCATAGGCTTGCTTCAATGCCAGCAGCCACAGTTCATCAAAGCCATTATACAGCCTGCTTACATCCAATTCCGGCAACCGGGCATATAAGTGCCGATAATAATCACGGCGATACCCGCAGCTCAGCATGCCCAGGGCGCACATTACCGAAGACTCCCGGGGAATGATCAAGCGTGTCATGCCTAACAAAGCAGCTACCTGGGCAGCGTGGATAGGACCGGCGCCGCCGCCAACCACCATTGTCATAGTCCGGGGATCATACCCCTTTTCCAATGTCATTTCCTTTATGCCCGCTGCCATCTCCGTGTTTATCATCCGATATATACCTAAAGCGGCAGCCTCCACCTCTATATTTAAAGGCTGCGCGACAGATTCATACACAGCTGCTCGGGCCGCCTCCACATTTAACATTAATCTTCCGCCCAGAAAATAAGACGGGTTGATTAAACCTAACAATAAATCGGCGTCGGTGCAGGTAGGCTGATTTCCGCCTAATCCAGAACAGGCCGGACCAGGCCGCGCTCCAGCGCTGTGGGGGCCCACATGCAGCAAACCGCCTTTGTCCACCCAAGCAAGACTGCCCCCGCCGGCGCCAATCGTATGAATGTTTACCACCGGCAATCCCAATAAGTGATCAGCGATCACGGTCTCATCGCTCATGCCGGGTTCTCCGTTTCTTACCAGCGATACGTCAAAGCTGGTGCCGCCCATATCAACGACTACCGCATCCTCCAGTTGATTCTCGATTCCCAGGTGTTTCACCAGGCTGGGACCGGCCGCCGGACCAGACAAGATACTCATCGCCGGAAGTTGCAGGACCTCTTCCGGCTTTACTGTACCGCCATTGGATTGCATGATGAGCAGCTCTCCGCCAAATCCCCTGGCATGCAATCCCTGCAGCAGCCCCTGCAAGTATTTGTTTAAAACCGGCGCGACATAAGCGTCTAAAGTAGTCGTACTCACCCGCCGGTACATATGCGCCTTCGGCAATACTTGATGGCTCAAACTGACATGGACTTCCGGCATATATTCCCGAATCATCTCCTGCAGCTGGCATTCATGCATAGGGTTTACATAACTGTGAGCCAATACAATGGCAATTGACTCAATGTTTTCGTTCGTCAGTTTTTTTATCTGTTGGCAGGCCTGGGCGCTATCCAGCGGTGTAAGCACCTCCCCTTGGTAATTCAAACGTTCAACAACAGGGAGGCGCAACCATCGATCAACCAAAGGAGAGGGAGCGCTGCGATGATTATTATATACATCGTCCCTGACCCCCTGCCTCATTTCCAGCAGATCGATTAATCCATCGGTAGTCAGCAGGGCAGTGGCAGCGCCCGAATGGGTCAAAACCGCATTTGTCGCAACCGTCGTGCCATGTACAATCAAACGCACATTGCTCAGCATTGCAGATAGAGTGCATTTCATTTCAGCGCTTAATTGTTCCAGGCCGGTCATAATCCCATAATCAGGCTCCAAAGGCTTGGTTAGCGTTTTAAAACTAGTATAGTCCCCATTTTGATCCACCAAAAAATAGTCAATAAATGTGCCTCCGGCATCAATTCCCATAACATAGGCCATACGTCATCCCCGCAATTTTTTATAACTTGTCCCTTCACGATCTGACTAGTATCTCCTTTTTTATTATATGCTATCTTGAAACGCAGATAAATTAGCATCCGAGTATCTAAGCAGATCAGTGAACCGGGCAGTAAGGTGCGGTACAGATTGCAGAGCGGGCTAAACATGGTGTTTATGAACCTTAATTTGATAAATTAGAGCTTCATCATAGCGGGTGCCGGGCTTCGTAATTGAGATCGGATATATGGATAAGGGACAGTTGATGCTTAAGTCATATTTAGAACCTGGATGTGAAAAATAATAATAAGGTTATCCTCAAGCGCAAAACTGTTAGGGGACAGCCTCATTTTATCTCGGAATACTTATTCGAAATGTACCTGAATGAACCATCATCTTCTGTCTTGATCGTCAGCACGCTCTGGGCTGACAATTCCTTGCCAAATTCCAAAGCAACAAAATCAATCCAGAGCGTCAGCGTGCCGTCATTATTTTTCTGCCATTGGGATACCTCCAATGTGGGAGAGTATCCCCCGCCGCGAAAACCTTCGAAGGTATAGGTGGCAGCGTTTTTATCATATGCGTCCATTGCGCGCAGTGTCTGAGCAGACACATTAAAATATTTCTGCAGCAAACCCTCAACAACCCTGCCCGGGATCACCACGTTATCAAGGTGCATACTGTCGGAAGCTTTCCGATAGTATGCAGAATCGAACATGCTGGTACCATACTCGTTACGCCATAGCCCTTCAAAAATCCAATCCCAGTTTAAACGGCTAAAATCCTGGCTGCTCCAGCTAACATCAAGTGGCCCGTCTGAAAAGATGATATGCACAGGCACGATATATTTTCGGAAATACGCCCGGCTCTCATCGCTTAACGGTAAAACCCGGAAACCGCTTTGCTCACTCGAACCTGCCAGATGGTAAATGAAGTTGCCCTTTTTGGTATACATGAACTCGTCTACGTTTTGGGGGTCTTCCGGCTGCGATCCCTGAGCTGTATACTCGTTAAATGCACAGGTCATTTTTCCGTTTTTATATGAAAATGTGCGGGAAATAACATAACTGCATGGATAGGTATAGACGGTAACCTCGCCCGCCTTACCGGCCGCAGCGCTTTGGAAAAATTTCGCTACACTCTTGTAATTTAACATGTTTTCGTCATCTCTAAGTACAGAGAAGCCAAAATCCCCCATTTTCCCTGCCATTCTTTCCCGTTGCTCGACGGAAGGAATTTCGTATTCAGGCATCGCTTCGCTGCCAATCATTTGAGGAATCACCTTAGCCGGATCTGCTGTTGGGGGTGAAGCAAACGTTCCTTCAGTTGGCTGATTTTTACTCATCGAACCGGTCGAGGCATCCGGAAGCCGCGTCATACAGCCAGACAGCAAAAAGCAGGTCAGGAGGAATAGACTTATTTTCTTATACTTTTTCACCTTTCAACATCTCGGATCAGCAAAAATTTATTTAGCAATTGGCTATTTTAAGCTGCAGAACCGTTCCCCCGCGCGTATTCCTCATGATTGGTAAAAAGCACGGCCGCTTTGAGAGACAGATAGCTGGTCATTATGACCGTAAGCACCGCCCATCCCGTCAAAGCAGACAAACAGAATCCCCATGACAGTTGGCCCAGCAGGGTAGCAACCAGAACAAAAAAGCCGAACGGTGCGGCTATAATATAAAAAACGATTGTAAGTCCCTGCTGGATTTCCCCCCATGTCAATGGCAGCATGCGCAAGAATAGATCCTTGCTATGCTCTTTCCAAAATAATTGCAAAATTGCCCCCGTTGCCACGAGAATGGCTGCAATGGAAACAAATATGATCCACGCCGGCAGATTCGACAGCAGAATCAAAACAGCCAGTGCGTAAAACTGACCGAATTCCTTCCATAACTGTTTCTTGCGGCTGAAGTATTTTGCGAAAAAATAAGTAAATACCCGGGAACGCTTAAAAGCTATGCCCATACGTCCTTTAATAATATGAGCCTGACCGCTGCTTCCCTGCTGTTCGACCTGGGCAGCATTTCCTAAAAATAATCGCATCCTGTCAATGTCAATAAATTCTTCTTCCGCCATCAAGTTGTCCCAGTTGTTAATTCTGAACCGCTTCCCGACCAACACCGCCAGGATGATTACCAGAAGCACGGAAAACAGTACGGGCAAAAGCCCCCATTGGCCAAGCATGTACGGCTCAATCACCCGGTACCACCCCAGCGTTATCACCGCAAACGTAACGGCTCCGGTTAAACGCATTCCCCAGCGTCCCATATGCTGCGAAAGATGCCAGTTGATGTTCAGGAAAAGAATTTTAAGCACCAGTATCCATACAGTGATCCATAACCAGGAAGCTATATTTATCCTTTGTATATGGTAAAAGAAAGGGTACGCAAAGAACATCACCAGCAGCAGAGGAATGAAATGAAGCAAAGTACTCAAAATCTGTCCCAGGGTCAATAATATTTTAAATTCCCGCCGGTTGGGATAAACCAACACCAAATCAGCCCTGGTCAAATATGTCCGGGTTTTTCCCAGGCTCACCAGCAATATGATAAGTCCGATCCAAAGGCTCTGAAAAGCCGGCAAATACCAGGTTGGCAGTGCCTGCAGCCATTCCCGGTAGGTGGAAACAAGCAAAATCAAAGCGGGAATGATAAGATAGACAGCCACCCAGATGTCTATAAACAAACTCAGCAACACCCGGTTTACATGCCATCTGTTTTGTATACGCCGTTTAAATAACCATACACTAATATTCGGCATTATATTCACCTGCTCATTAGATGCGTAAAAACTTCGAACAGACTGGCATCCTGCATGCCTGCCTGCAACTGCAGCTCCGGCAGGCTCCCCTCGTTTATCACCCGTCCGTTCCTAATTAAGATCAGGCGATCACAAACCTTTTGCGCAATATCCAATACATGAGTGCTGAGTAACAGCCCGGCTCCCCGCGATTTTTCGCTGGCAAACCACTCCAACAATTCATTAATGGCAAACGGATCAAGCCCGTTGAAAGGTTCATCCACCAAATAAAGCGCAGGCTGCACCAGATAAGAACACATAATCATCACCTTCTGGCGCATACCCTTGGAAAAGTCGCCGGGAAACGAGTATTTGGACGTTTTCATGTCAAATTGCTCCAGCAGGATATCGCCCCGTTCATTAAACTCATCCTGCCCAATGCCATAAGCCATCGCCATGATCTCCAGGTGTTCCCACAGCGTGAGTTCAGCATAGAGCGAGGGCAGTTCCGGTATATACGCATACCCGCCGGTTTGTTTGCCCGGCAGTTTTACTTCGCCCTGATACTTGTCTATTAAACCCAGGATTGCTTTTATGGTGGTTGACTTTCCGGCGCCGTTGGGACCAATTAGCCCGACGATCTCACCCGGCTTGATGTGTAGGGACAGGTTGCTGATAACTGGGTTTTGCTTGTTGTAACCTGACTGTAAGTTGGTAACTTCCAGTAGAAAAGAACTGTCATCTATAATTTGTTCAGCATCACCAGCCGGCTGACAGACCTCACCGGTAACTGTTTTTAACGATTCTTCCAATGTAAAGCTCCTTATCTATTTTCCCTTTTATCATACCATCACTGCCGGCTCTTTTATGATGTCTGCTTACTATATTCTCTTCAATTTTTCAATATCTTAAGATTAAAGCCAGGGGATTTTATTCAGATACTCGTCCTTTAATTACGGCAAAAGTTTGGACTTGAGCCGTTCCGGCACACCCTTGAGCTGCAGTCTAGTTGAATTCCGCTGGAAACCCTGCTGCCGAAGGTACTTTATTAACAATAACTGATTTTAATTCGGCTTGCTGTTCTGCAGTAAGTCTTGAAGGCCGCCCCGGTACCGGCTTGGCAGGGGCTCCCTTTAACCCTTCATTTTTGTATATTGTATGTATGTTGCTAACTGTGCTGAGCGATACTCCAACAATATTGACTACTTCTCATAATTTCTCCAATAG
>DATMYB010000663.1:0-5268 GCA_035561215.1 Syntrophomonas sp.
TTTTTCCACCAAGGCCGCAAACAAGTTATGGGAGTAATGATCCCGCATACATTCGGGATGCCACTGCACCCCCAGGTAAAAAGGTTTATCCCGGCTTTCTATCGCTTCCACGATTCCATCCGTGGCCCAGGCGCTGATAGCCATATTCTCACCCGGCACATCTATGGCCTGGTGATGAAAGCTGTTTACCCGTATGCGATCGGTTCCCATAATACGGTTTAACCGGCTTCCCTCCTCGATTAATATATCATGAATCGGATAGTCCCGGGGAGCTATCTGTTCATGCAACCGGCTGCTTTTTATATCCTGCACCAGGGTTCCCCCGGCGGCGATATTCATAATCTGACAGCCCCGGCAAATCCCCAGCGCCGGTTTACCGCGGGACAGCGCCAATTGCGCCAGCCTTATTTCAAAAGCGTCCCGCGCCGGATTTATTTCACCCAGTTCCATATCCGCATCCTGTCCAAACCAAAAAGGGTCCACATCTCCCCCGCCCGATAACAGCACCCCGTCACATACTTCCAAATAATGCGGGCAAAGCTCCAGGTCGCACACCGCCGGCAGCAGCAAAGACATGCCCCCCGCCTCGCTGACCGCATACGTATAATAGTCACGCAGGCAGAACAGACCGCCGCTCTGATCGTAATTGCAGGTTATCCCGATAACCGGTCGCAAAATATCCTCCCCCTTCATGCATCCTCAATAACAAAAACAAAGCAGGTCCCGATTATAGAACCTGCTTCATCACTCTAGTAGTTTGTTAGATCTAAAAGTTTATTTTATCCGCCGAGAAAAATTTTTGCAGGGCGAGGCGGAGGAGTGAGCAATACTGGCTGTATTGCGATCGACGACAACACAGTCCTGCGGAAATTTAGCCGGCGGGAATGAAAGTTTTAGGTCTAACAGACTACTAGCTTTAATAAATAGTATCAGCACCGTTATGTATTTGACTTGTGGGGTAACTCAATGCTGACAGCCAGGGCCTGATCCACTTTTTCCATGGTTTCTTCGTTCAACATGGCGATGCGTTGCTTCAGGCGCTTTTTGTCTATGGTCCTGATCTGCTCGGTCAGCACTACCGAATCTCTTTCCAAGCCGTAAGTTTCCGCTTTCAATTCCACATGGGTGGGCAGCTTGGCTTTGTTAATCTGTGAGGTAATGGCCAGTACTATCGTAGTAGGACTATACTGATTGCCAATATCATTTTGGACCACCAGCACCGGTCTTAACCCACCCTGCTCAGATCCTATCACCGGATTCAGTTGGGCAAAGTAGATTTCACCTCTTTTAATCATAATGTCAATCACTCCAGCACTTTTTCCTCGGGTAAATCCTTGTAGTCTCCATCCTGATTATTTTCACCGGCAATGCAAAGGTTGATTGCCGCCATTTCCTGGTATCCCTTCTTCATTTGCTCTATCATTAGTATTTTTTTTCGTTCCGCAAGATATAAAACAACTGCTTCCCTGACTATTTCGCTGAGATTTTTATTTTCAAGGTTCGAAAATTCATCAATTTCACTCAGGAGGTCTGCGGGTACATTGATTTCAATTCTCTTGGAGTCCGGCAAAAAGAACACCTCCATACATAAATGCACAAATAAATATACACTTATTATATAGACATGAACTTTTCCTCGCAAATCCAATAATTGTTTACACCCATCATTCTACATAAATTCTGGGTATGCGCCCTCCGACCGTGCAAACAATTTCATAATTGATCGTTCCAGTGATTTGCGCCAGATCGTCGGCGGTTATGCCATCCTCAATTCTGCCAAAAAGGACCATTTCATCACCGGTTTGAATTCCTTCCACTCCGGTTACATCAAACATACATTGATCCATGCAAACATTTCCAATCAAAGGTACCTTGCGTCCCCTGACCACTGCCCAAGCCCGGTTGGATAAAAGCCGGCTGTAACCGTCTGCATAGCCTATGGGCACGGTGGCTACCAATGTATCCCTCGGAGTAATAAAAGTGCGACAATAAGAAACCGATCTGCCCGGCGGCAATATTTTAAGGAAATTTATGCGGGTTTTCAGCCGCATTACCGCCTCCAAGGGAAGATTATCCCTTTTTACCTGGGCGGAAGGATACAAACCGTACATAATGATGCCGCTGCGGACCATATTATATTGCGTTGCCGGCATATCAATGATAGCCGCACTATTGGCCATATGTTTGACCGGTATACGGATACCCGCACTTTCCAGACGCTGTACAAAATCAACAAATTGCCCGGTCTGCTGGTGACTGAAACTCTTATCTTCAAAATCCGCGGCGGCAAAATGGCTGAAAATGCCTTGCAGAAATACACCAGGCAACTGAGCGATGCTTGCGATTTTCTGCGCCGACGCTGCGTCAGGTTTAAAACCTATCCTACCCATACCGGTATCCAGCTTGATATGAATTTTGACCGGATGACCGGAGCCGGCTGCACGCGCATATGTCTCCGCGCTTTCCCAATCCGCGACAGTGGCTTCAATATCGTTGCTTACCAGCAGCTCCGCCTGTTCCCGGGAAACAATGCCTAAAATCAAAATAGGAGCTGAAATGCCAAATTCCCTAAGCTCCAGCGCTTCCTGCATATTGGCTACCGCCAGATAATTCGCCCCATTATCCAGGCAGGTCCGGGCCACCTGGTGTACACCGTGCCCGTATGCATTGGCTTTAACCACCGCCATCAACATCGTGTCCGGTTTAATTGATTTTTTTATGGCGGTCAGGTTTCTTCTTAAAGCCCCTAAATCTATTTCTGCCCAGCTTGTGCTTTGATTATCCATTACTTTTAACCAGCGTTTTCAACAAATCGTTACGGGTTATTATTCCCATAACCTTTTTATGCCTGAGCACCGGAACGCGATTAATATTTTCTTTCTGCATCAGGCTGGCAACATCAGCCACCGGAGTATCTTCTTCCACCCAGTACACCTTTTTGGTCATGGCGTCTTTTACTTGGGAAGCGGTATATTTCTTTAAATTGTTTTTAAAACGTATGGGGTTTTCCAGAAATATAATACTGTCAAATAATGTTATATAAAACGGTACTTTCAACTCCGTAGCCTTGATCATCAGATCCTTCTCCGTGATCATACCGATCAAACCATGATTTTCGTCCACCACCGGCACCCCGCTGATTTTATTATCCAGCAGCAACTGCGCCACCTTTTCCACATCTTCCTCGGGTCTGACAGTGATTACATCTTTGGTCATAATATCTTTGGCCAGCATCTAAATTACCTCCTCAAAGTTATATTTTTGATTTCGTGTATCATAACCCAGCTTTTTTTTCCAACCCGTTGATTACTTCCGGCATCCAATGGATCAAGTCCGTAGCAGTAAGGGATCTCTGTCCCAAATCGGCGGCCGCCGCATCCCCTGCCTTGCCGTGCAGATATACTCCTGCCACCGCCGCATCGGTCGGTTTGAGTCCCTGAGCAATCAGCCCGGCAATGATGCCGCTTAAAACATCACCGCTACCGGCGGTGGCCATGCCGGGATTGCCGCTGGGATTTACATACGCTTGTCCGGAAGGATGAGCGACAAGGGTATTATTGCCCTTAAGTACCACGGTTACGCCCCATTCCCCGGCATAATGCCGGCTGATTTCAAGGCGGTTGTTCTGTATCTCCTCGTTGGACAACCCGGTCAGGCGCGCCATTTCTCCCGGATGCGGAGTAATGACCACCGGTACCTGCCGGTCCTTTAATATGCCCTCATCCTCTTGCAGGACATTCAGTCCATCCGCATCAATCAGCACCGGTATTCCCGATTTTTTCAATACGGTTCTCACAATAGTATTCCCGTCGCCGTAGCGGGACATGCCGGGTCCGATGGCACACACCGAAGCGGTGCCCAACAAATTTTCTACAATCGGCCGCGCCTCTTCCGAGATGGCCCCCTCCACGGTAGACGGCAGTCCCCGGCTCATTATTTCCGGTACCAGGTTGGCCGCATTCATGATCTTATCCGGCATGGCCAGTGTGACCAGACCGGCTCCGCAGCGCAGCGCCGCCCAGGCAGTCATTACCGGAGCTCCGCTCATACCGAGAGAGCCGCCGATGATCAATGCGTTCCCGTAACTACCTTTATGGGACTCCCGCGGACGCCTTTTAAAATGTGTCCCCACCATAGCATCGGTAATAAGCTGCAGCGGCATCCGTTCATCCTGTAACAAAGCCGCAGGAATAGAGATATCAGCTACCGTCAGTTGTCCGATACACTCTTTGTCTCTGCCCGTTATCATCCCCAGTTTAGGCAAGGCAAAAGTCACGGTATAATCCGCTTTAAACACTTCTCCCGCCACCCGACCCGTATCCGCCTCCAACCCGGAAGGGATATCAACTGCCAGCACCTGACCTTTACTTTGATTTACCAATCGGGCCAGACGGGCTTCAAACTCGGGCAAACTGCCTTTAAACCCGATGCCATACAGGGCGTCCACAATCACATCGGCTGGCAGCAAGGACTCTATAAAACGCTGCCAATGCTCTTCGCGTTGTAAAGGAAAAATTGCGTCCGTCATCTTTTCAAGAATATGATAATTAGCCGTCGCATCCGGGCTCAACTGTTCGCTGTCGGCACACATAAAAACCTTTACCCGAGCACCGGCGTTAAGCAAATGCCGGGCTGCCACCAAACCATCGCCGCCGTTATTCCCCTTACCCACTAAAATAATAATATTAGGCTCGCTGGCCTTATCCATAATGTCCAGGACTTTTTCCGCCGTGCGCAGACCCGCGTTTTCCATTAGGACAATGCTGGGTATCATATATTCACTGCTGGCGCGACGATCGATTTCTTTCATTTCCTCCGCTCTGATCAGTTTCATCAAATCACTCCCCGTAAGCGATAATGGCTGCAACAGCCTGATTGCGCGAATGCGCCAGAGAAATTTCCCAACAGTTTATCCCCAAAGCCGTGGTTTTGGTCAGGGCTGCGGCCGACAGCACCAGTTCCGGTCGGCCGCCTTCCCTAATGGACACTTGCACGTCATGGAACCGTATTCCGCTGCATAAACTGAGATCAATTTTGCGAAAGGCTTCTTTGGCTGCAAACCTGGCCGCCAGCGACGGATAAGGGTTACGCTTGGCCAAACAATACGCCAGTTCGTCCTCGCTGAACACCCGGTTTAACAAACGCGGCGTTCTTTTGACCACTTCTGCGATCCTGTCGATATCAACGATATCAATCCCAATCCGCAATTTATCACCCCCTTTATTGAAAAGAAGTCCCTGAAACCGTTAATGATCTCAGGGTACATCC
>DATMYB010000664.1:0-2275 GCA_035561215.1 Syntrophomonas sp.
ATGCAGATGATATTCCAAGACTTTCACCAAAACGACTATCACTGGAAGTGCGTTAAGATGAATCATGTCTAATGGGCTGGCAGCCGCAAGCACGTAAACCAATTGGCCGTTTATATCCAGAATCGGCGCACTTGCCATGCTTCCCCTTTGCTGGTAAAAAAGATAATGTTCATATTTATCCGTTCGATAGGGGATTTGCTTCGCCAGGGTAATAGCTGGAGCCATACTTCCGGCATGGGCTTCATCAAAGAAGGAGCCGTTATTGTGCGGAAAATTATTAAGCGGACTGGTTATTTCAAAAGCAAAGCCGTCTGCATCACAAATTACCCCAAAAGAATTAATCAATACGTTAATGCATTCTAAAACTGAACGAATAAGCTGCAAAGCATCCTTATTTTTTTCTTGCCGAACAAATAATTCGGTAGTTATTTTCTTTTGAGGATTCGCCCATATTTTTAGATTTGCTTTTTGGCATCTTTTCCATGATTCTGCAATATCGGGACGAAGTTTATCTTCGCGGACAACCCCACGCTCCAGCAGTTCCTGCCAAGCTATATAAGCGTCATTCACTCTATGGGAAAGCTCTAATTCCTGTTCATGCAACATATAAATTCCTCCCATATTGCTATATACTTCGAGCAAAACCTCAGTAACCCTCCCCAATAACCGAACATCAGGAAACGCCGCTTGCTGTCATTGTTTCAGGCATTTATGAGATTCAGAACAATTGACTATGTTTAAGTCTTATTATATCGTTCTCCGGGTAATTGCATCAATCCTGCCGTCGGCCGATTCCAGAGCGTCAGGTTATAGTTTGCCCGGTGATGATGGTTTATGCAGGCGACGTCGGTATATTTCCTTCTTAACCCGGAGAGAATAACAGTGATTAATCCGAGGAGGAAATACAGTGCGTAAATACCGGCCATTAGCGGGCATAATTGTGGCGGTGTTGTTGCTGTCGGCATGTTTAAGCCCACAGGCAAGAACCGTCCTGAGTTTGCCGGAAAATCAAAAAATCGTGGTGGGAGAAGCAAATTCCGTCCGCATCGATCTGCCCGAAATTCTAAGCAATCAAATTAAGTTCAAAATACTTGAACCGTCTCAAAGCGTATTTAACTTGCAGCCATATCCGGCGGTTACCTTGAGCCAGAAGGGGACGGTTTGCGAAATAACCGCGCATCAACCCGGCAGAGCAGAAATCAGATTGAATTTGTTGGGATATATCCCGATCAAATCCATCGCCATCGAAGCTCTGCCCAGCAAAAGGGTGGTGGTCGGAGGCCATTCTATTGGTGTCTTGCTCCATTCCCGCGGGATTATGGTGGTAGGGTTTGCACCTATTGTAAAAACCGACGGTACCAAAGTATATCCCGCCAAAGATCAAGGGATAGAAATCGGCGATCTTATCATGCAGATAAACGGCGAGTCCATCAGCAGCGAAGACGACCTGGCCCGCGTCATTGACAGCTATAAAGACCAGGCATTGACAATCAAACTGCAGCGAGGGGGAAAGACGGTTACTTTGCCGGTGAAGGCTGAATTTTGCGCCGAAACCAATCGCTATCGTATCGGCTTGTATGTACGGGACGGAGTGGTAGGAGTCGGCACTTTAACCTTCATGGATTCCGATACCGGTCAATTTGCCGCCCTGGGGCATGTAATCATGGATGCCGACACTAAACAGGATATAAAGGTATTGAGCGGTCAGGTGCTGAGCGCTTCCATACAGATGATTAAAACCGGCAAACCTGGCAACCCCGGCGAAAAAATCGGAGTATTCGATGAAAAGGGTGAAATCTCCGGGAAGATATTAAAAAATACCAGCTGCGGGATTTACGGATTGCTGAATAGCAGCGACAGTTATGCTGATGCGCCGAAGATAGAGGTGGCTTATGCTCATCAAGTCCATACCGGCAAGGCGCAAATGCTGACGGTGGTGAACGGAAACACCATCGAGAAATGGGATATCCAAATCGAAAAAGTATTTCCTCAGCGGGAAAACGGCAAGGGAATGATTATAAAAGTTACCGATCCCCGTCTGTTAAGCATATCCGGCGGTATCGTCCAGGGCATGTCGGGTAGTCCGATCATTCAGGATAATAAGATCATCGGCGCGGTAACCCATGTGTTTCTTAACGATCCCACCATGGGCTATGGAATTTTTATGGATACCATGTTGTCGGAAATGCCCTCCATGGCCAGTGGTGAAAAAAAGATTTCGACAAATTAAAAAACTGGTTTGTTCCGGCAAATTAAGCAAAGTTGGATATTTTTC
>DATMYB010000665.1:0-7153 GCA_035561215.1 Syntrophomonas sp.
ATTTTCATTTCTTGTCGAAGTAAGTAATGATTGCATTGCTTTCTAAGTGTTGGAAATTATGGTTTTAAGGGGCAGATATTCATTGCATAAACTAAGACTGTGTCAGGAACGCAAGATAGGTATATATCGTAAGGGCAAGATGCAGATAGTAGGAGATCTGCTGGTAATAGAGGAATTATTGACCATAAATTTCAATAATATTGAGATAGCTACCTTGGTTTGTTCACCCCAGGCGTTTAGAGAATTAGGGGTAGGATATCTGATCAGTGAAGGTCTGCTGCATTCATTTTCTGATATTGAAGAACTTAGCTGTGATGAGGAAGCAGGCTTATTGAGGGTAATTTCCAACAATCTGATAAATTGGGGAGAGATGAACGCCAGTCGTCATATTAATACCTGCAATGGCAAAGGGAAAGCTGGCTTGCCGGCAAGCGGCGCCATTGCGCCGGTACCATTAAGCCAAACTATCAGGCCAATTGCTGCTCATGATCTTCTTTACCTGATAAGCATGCTTGAGGAAAAGGCGGTAACCTTCCGGCGGACGGGAGGCGCACATAGTGCGGCACTGGCTGATGCTCATGGTTTTTGGGCCAGATATGAGGATATCGGCCGCCATAATGCGGTTGACAAAATCTTGGGGTTTGCCTGTTTAAATGAGATTGACCCGGATGATAAAGTTCTGGTTCTCAGTGGTCGTATCGCGGCAGAAATTGTTTTAAAAGCAGCCCGCAGCAGAATACCTATAATTTTATCCCGTTCTGCACCGACCTATTTAGCGGTAGAACTGGCGGAAAAACTTGGCATTACCTTGGTAGGATTCGCCAGAGAGGAACAGTTAAACGTATATAGCGGTATGGAAAGAGTGCTGCCTCAGGTAAGTTTACCAGACTGATTATTAAAAAGAGAGAGAAACGAATCAGTGGATCTGGTTGAATTTATCACGATATTCATAAAGCGAAAAAATAAATCTAATTGCGAGCTTTGGACTCAAAGTATGATGCTGCAGCACAAAGCTTAGGGTAAGTTTGACAACGGACTTGCCCTCCCGTGGTTGGAAAGGAATTCTAGTTATGGCGCATCAATGATTGATGCTGTCAGGCGTAGCGTTAATTTCCGAATTATTAATGCGCGCTATTATTTAGTGTTCCTTACCTTCAGCCCCGGCTGGAGGTTTTTATTATTGGCCTGGAAACAGGGATATTTTGAAAGGAGTGTTGGGAGTGGAACTGATTAAACTCACTATCGACGGAAGGGAGGTAGAAGCCCCGGCAGGGAGTACGATACTTCAGGCTGCTGAAAATGCAGGGATTGATATCCCCCGGTTGTGTTATGATCCAGACTTAAGTAAATTGGGAGCCTGCCGTTTATGCGTGGTAGAAGTGGAAGGCAATCGTTTATTGCCGGCATCCTGCGTAACCCCGGTAATGTCAGGCATGGTAGTCCAAACTGAGTCGCCGTCGGTAATAGAAGCCCGCAAGATGATGCTGGAACTATTAATTGCCAATCATCCCCTGGACTGCATGACTTGTGATAAAATGGGAGCCTGTAAACTGGCGGAATACGCCTATCGTTACGGCATAAAAGAAAGTCCCTTTGAGGGAGAAAAACATGATTATGCCACAGACGACAGTAATCCTTTTATCATTCGGGATCTAAACAAATGCATTTTATGCGGCGCTTGCGTCCGGGCCTGTGAAGAAATGACCGGCGCCGACAACCTGTCCTATTTGCATCGGGGCTTCCACCGCAAAGCCACTACCGCAGGAGATGCGGATTATATTGATTCGGATTGCGTTTTCTGTGGACAATGCGTAGCCGTCTGTCCTACCGGAGCTTTAACCGAAAAAACCATGGCAGGCTGCGGCCGTCGCTGGGACATAGAACGGGTCAGGACGACTTGCCCCTTCTGTGGCACCGGTTGCAACTTTGACCTGGCCGTAAAGGACCAAAAAGTAATAGGCGTTCTTTCCAATCCGGACAGTCCGGTGAATGGACGCAGCCTATGTGTCAAAGGCCGTTTTGGTTGGGATTATATCTATAACGAAAACCGTCTTACCACCCCTTTGATTAAAAAGAACGGACAATTTGAACCGGCCACCTGGGATGAGGCCATGGATCTGATTGCCCTTAAATTTAATGAGGTTAAGTCTAAATATGGTTCCGATTCATTTGCAGCCCTTAGTTCGGCTCGCTGCACGAATGAAGCAAACTTTTTAGTTCAGAAATTCAGTCGTACGGTAATGGGAACCAACAACGTGGACCATTGCGCCCGTACCTGACACGCGCCTACCGTGGCCGGTCTGGCCACTACTTTTGGAAGCGGCGCAATGACGAATCCCATTAGCGATATCACGAATGAGGTCGAGCTCATGTTCCTGATTGGTACCAATCCTACCGAAGCGCATCCGGTGATTGGCTACAAGATGAGACAAGCTGCCCGCCGGGGCGCAAAAATGGTAGTATGTGATCCGCGTCATATCGATCTGGTGGATGAAGCTGATCATTGGCTGCGCTTGAAGCCGGGTACTGATATACCTCTGGTTAATGGATTAATGCATATAATTATTAAAGACGGCCTGGAAGATAAGAAGTTCATTGAAGAGCGCACCGAAAATTACGAAGAACTCAAGACTCTGGTAGAGTCCTATACCCCCGAACGGGTTTCTGAACTTACGGGTATATCGGTAGAAGACCTGTACACAGTAGCCCGCCTCTATGCTAACACTGACAAAGCGATGATATTCTACACCCTTGGTATAACCGAACATATCTGTGGAACCCGCAACGTAATGAGCTTGGCCAACCTGGCTATGTTAACCGGACACCTGGGCCGCCCGGGAACCGGGGTCTGTCCGCAGCGCGGCCAGAATAATGTTCAGGGCGCCTGTGACATGGGTGCGCTGCCTAACGTCTATTCAGCTTACCAGGCCGTAGGCGTTGACGCTGTGCGGGAAAAACACGAGCAAGCCTGGAACGTAAGCTTGTCCCCCAAAGTCGGTTTGAAAATACCGGAAATGTTTGCCGCAGCTCACGAAGGCAAAGTGAAAGCCATGTATATACTAGGCGAGAATCCGGTTTTAACCGATCCGGATGCCAACCATATCCGGGCGGCGTTGGAGCATTTGGAATTTCTGGTGGTACAGGAACTGTTCCTCACTGAGACTGCCCAATATGCGGATGTAATTCTGCCGGCATCCAGTTTCGCGGAAACTGACGGTACCTTTACCAATACCGAGCGGCGCGTGCAAAGGGTCCGCAAGGCGATTGAACCTATCCCCGGTCAGGCCGACTGGCAAACTATTTGTCAGATGTTCAATAAAATGGGTTATCCGGTGAGCTATAGCAGTCCGAAAGAGATATGGGATGAGATGGCTTCCCTGTCGCCTTCCATGGCTGGTATCAATTATGACAGAATAGAGCAGGAGAACAGCCTGCAATGGCCCTGCCCGACCCTGGATCACCCCGGTACCCCGGTTCTCCATATGGGCAAGTTCACCCGCGGTCTCGGATTGTTCCAGCCTTCGGAACATATACCGCCAGGTGAAATGCCTGATGAAGAATATCCATTCCTGCTGTCTACCGGCAGAATACTGCAGCATTATAATGTTACTACGCCGTATTCAAAAGGTCTCAGCAGTGTATGGGATAAGGAAATGTCAGAACTTCACCCGTTGGATGCTAAAAAATTAGGCGTAAACACCGGTGATAAGCTTAAAGTAACTTCCCGGCGGGGAGAGGCCGTCACTCATATTAAGGTAACCGACAGAGTATTGCCGGGGGTAATATGGATGTCATTCCACTATAATGCTACCCCGACGAATGCCCTGACCAGTTCCAGTTTGGACCCCATTACCGGCACGGGTGAATACAAAGTAGCGGCGGTCAAACTGGAAAAGATCCAGGAGGTGAGTTAAAAATGGCAGACTACCAAGAAATCATCAGTGCCTACCAGCATCTGCCCGGAGGCATTATTGAAGCATACCATGCGATTCAAAAAGAATACAGCTATATTCCAGAAGATGCAATCGCCGCAGCCGCTTTGGCCTTTGCTATGCCCAAGGCCAAAGCCTACGGAGTGGCTACCTTCTATTCCTATCTTAAAGTAGGCCAACGCGGCAAGCACGTGATACGCATTTGCGCAAGCGCCCCCTGCCATGTAGCCGGTGCTGCTAAAGTGGTGGCGGCGCTGGAAGAAGAACTGGGGATTAAAATGGGAGAAACCACTGCCGATGGCAAATTCACCCTGGAGTTTACCGAGTGTGTGGGACAGTGTCAGGCCACACCCGTGATTACCATCAACAGTAAACCCTATGAAGATGTAACTGCCGGTAAGCTGGCCGGTATTTTAGCGGAATACCAATAACCGTGAAAGGAGGGAATAGGATGGCTGAGGAAATGCGCATCGTGTTGCGCAATATGGGAAAAATCGATCCCTTAAATATTGAAGATTATATAAATGCCGGAGGCTACCAGTCTCTAGCCAAGGCTTACGGCATGAGCCAAACCGAAGTGATTGACGCAGTAAAAAATTCAGGCCTGCGAGGACGCGGCGGAGCCGGTTTTAATGCCGGTACCAAATGGAGTTTCAGTTACTACGCGCAAGCAGATCAGAAATATGTAGTTTGCAATGCGGATGAAGGCGAACCCGGTACCTATAAAGATCGCATCATCATGGAAAACGACCCCCACACCGTATTAGAAGGCATGGCCATATGCGGTTATGCCATCGGCGCTGACAAAGGCTATATTTACTGCCGGGGAGAATATCCGTATGTGGTGGACGTGCTGAATAAAGCCATAGACCAGGCCAGATCCCAAGGCGTATGGCAGAATTTCGATGTTGAGGTACGAATGGGCGCCGGCGCCTATGTATGCGGCGAAGAGACCGCACTTCTAGAATCCATTGAAGGACATCGGGGCGAGCCCCGTTTTAAGCCCCCCTACCCCGGCGTAGCAGGCTTATGGGGAAAACCTACCGTCGTAAACAACGTCGAAACCTATGCCAATGTGCCGGTAATCCTGGAAAAAGGAGCCGATTGGTTTAAAGGCATAGGCGCGGCCCAATATCCCGGCACCAAAGTGTTTACTTTAACCGGCGATGTAGTGAACAAGACGGTTTATGAACTGCCCACCGATGCCACCATCCGTGACGTGGTTTTCGGAATGGGGGGCGGCATTGCCGGCGGCAAGAAGTTCAAGGCAGTTCAGATCGGTGGTACATCCGGTGGATTTATTCCCGCATCACTGCTGGATACCCCCGTTGATTTTGATTCCATGAGTGCGGTGGGAGCTACCCTGGGTTCAGGAGCCGTATTTGTCATGGATGAAAGCACCGATTTGATCGACGTCATTGAAAGAATCACCAAGTTTTTTGAACATGAATCCTGTGGCAAATGTACCCCTTGCCGCGAAGGCACCAAGCGCATGCACGAGCTCTTGCATAAGATAAACAGCGGCCAAGGAACGGTTAAGGATATCGCACTGACAGAAAGACTGGGTCAGGTCATGACCAAAGCTTGCCTGTGCGGTTTAGGACAGGCCGCGCCGGGACCAGTATTGACTACCCTGAAAAACTTTGGATCAGATTATAATGCCAAATTAGGGTAAGGTATACAGGGCCAATAGTAGCCATTGATTTCCCTGCAAAAACCTGATTTAATCATGTTCATACATGTAACTAACAAATGATAAGTTTTGGCAGTGGAATCGACATTAAAAATGAAAGGATGTTCGCTTATGAATTTCCAAACACCTGCCGAGATCGCAGCCGCTGTATGTAATGCAGGCAAAACCAAAGCAGAAATGGCATTCGGCAAGCTCTTCCTGCTGGGAATCCTGGCCGGAGCTTTCATCGGTTTTGGAGCCAATCTCGCCACGAAAATAGGATCCATGGATGCTGCTCCGGGTACGGCCGGCGGTCAGTTCCTGTTTGGCGCCGTCTTCTCCGTAGGCCTGATGCTGGTCGTCATTGCCGGAGCAGAACTATTCACCGGCAACAATATGGCTTGTATGGCTTCAACCCTAAATGGACAGTCAAATTGGGGCGGTCTGTTTTATAATTGGACCGTTGTTTTTATTGCTAACTTTGTAGGATCGCTGTTATTAGTATACATCATTTATTACGGCAATTATTGGGGTGCAGCTGATGCCAGCGGTACTGTAGGCATGACGGCCATGGGTACCAAGGCTCTGGCCATCGCCAAAGGCAAACTTACCCTAACCTGGAGCCAGGCATTTTTCCGCGCTATCTGTTGTAACTGGCTGGTATGTCTGGCCGTTTGGATGGCCTTCGGAGCCAAGGATATAGTAGGAAAGATATTCGCCATTTTCTTCCCGATCATGGCCTTCGTTTCCAGCGGCTTTGAACATAGTGTTGCCAATATGTTCTTCATTCCCATGGGTATTACAATCGCTAACGGCGCTCCCGAAGCCGCCGCTGCTGCTATGAATATGTCCCCGGATGCGGTTGCGCAGATCTTCAGCTATGGAACCTTTGTCACTGCCAACCTTATTCCGGTTACCCTCGGCAACATCGTAGGCGGCGGAATACTGGTCGGCGGACTCTACTGGTTTATTTATCTGAGAAAACCTGCCGCTGCCCTCAAACAAGAAAAATCCATGGGGGCATAAGTACAAGCCTTCCCTTACCGCATCGCCTGCGCTGCCTATGGCAGCCAGGCGGGCTGTTTTAAATCTAAATTTGGACTTGGAGTCCGGGAGTTTATCATTTTGCTCCCGGCTTTTTTGCCTGGGTTGGCCAACCAAAAAATGTCCCTCTGTTGGCTCATGGATAGTTTTTAATTTCAGTCATCACCCACCCCAGATCCCAGAAAATTTCAAACAAATGGGTGCAGCCGTATGGGCCTCCTACCAGTGCAGCCAGTTTCTTCTTTTCCATTGCAGCCAGGTTTTTGCCAATCAGGCCGGGAAGCAGTATAACATTTTCAAAGCATACTTGATCCGGTCCCCTGAGAAATTCTCCTGAACATTCAGAGATAAAACCGTCTTGGGTAAAGGATGTAACCAATAAGATTTCATGGAAGGTATCGGTAAATCCTGCGGTGGTTAAATAGCTTCCATCCGGTTGCAAGAAAACCTGATAATTTTTATGCCGGTCAAACAGACCTTTATTTCTTGCAGTGGAATGCTCCCC
>DATMYB010000666.1:0-2033 GCA_035561215.1 Syntrophomonas sp.
GCCGGACGCATCCGGGGCCCTGGTTAAATTTCAGGAGGAAGTGGAGGAATTGGTCAGGGCTGAGCAGCAGGTGGACAAGTTCGAAGAAACCGGGGATCTGATTTTTGCGCTGGTTAACATTGCCAGACTGGAAGGAGTAGAGCCGGAGCAAGCGCTGCAGGCTGCCAATAATAAATTCGCCCGGAGGTTCCATTATATTGAACAAAAGCTGGAAAGGGAGGATAAACAACCTGAGCAGATGAGCCTGGAAGAACTGGATCTCATTTGGGATGAAGCCAAAACCAAAGGTCTTTAACGGTTTTTCCGCAGTTAAAAAGCGCAATTTTTTAACTTTTGCGTAAACAAAAGAAGGATTAACGTGCTTGGCATAGAATAGCATAATATGCCAACAATAACTAAGGAGGGGAATATACTTGAATAAGACTGAATTGATCGGAGAAGTTGCTCAAAAAGCCAACGTTACCAAAAAGGATGCTGACAAAATCGTTAGCGCTTTCTTTGCTACCATTGAAAACGCGCTTAAAGATGGGGATAAGGTGCAGTTGGTGGGATTTGGTACCTTTGAAGTACGGGAACGGCAAGCCAGAAAAGGAAGAAATCCACAGACTGGTCAGGAAATCAGTATCCCTGCCACCAGAGTTCCTGCGTTTAAGGCAGGCAAGGCATTAAAAAATGCCGTAGATTAAAATGCGTCTGGATAAATACCTTAAGGTATCCAGAATTATTAAGCGGAGAACAGTAGCCAAAGACTTTGCCGAGAATGAAAGAGTTATGGTAAACGGCAGAATAGCGAAGCCGTCAACGGAAATAAAAAAGGGAGACATTCTCACCTTGCGTATCGGCGATCGTGAAACTGCCTTTGAGGTGCTCGACATCAAAGAAAATGCCAAGGCCAGTGAAGCCCGCAATCTGTACAGAATAATTGAATAAACCGCAGTCCCGTGTTTTGAATACGGGACTATTTTTTTGTGAGCGTATGGGGCACGGTCTGATGAGGCTAAATGAATACGGGAATTTTTGGGAGAGAAGGAGTATACCTTGGTTTTTAAGGCGATGCTCCTTATTTTACTTTCCTCCAGTAGTCTAACACCTAAAACTATATTTCCGCCGACAAGGAAATGCGGAATTAGGGTTGACGGAGTACTAGCGCCGGCAAACATCCGGGAGGCATGAATAAATCATCTGCGGCTTGCATAGCTATTTTGAAGGAAGAAAATGCAAATCAATAGTAAGCGAACATGAAAGGGAGGTGAAAATTGATGACCGAGCATTTTATCAACATGTCAAACCGCGAATCAGTTGAGTTGGGCGGTATAACCAACGTAATCAATTTTGACGAGGAAGAGATTATTCTGGAAACCACCATGGGATACCTGGAAATCGGTGGACAGGAACTGCATATAACGATGCTTAATCTTGACAATGGTCAAGTCGCCATAACCGGAAGCATAAACCATCTAGCTTACAAGCCTCAGGGAACGAGTTTAAAGAATAAAGGAAAAACCATCCTGAACCGGCTTTTGAAATAGGAGGGGATTCATTTGCTGGGTTTACTCACCCAGATAAAAATATTGGTTCTGACCTTGACACTGGGTGTGATTGCCGGTTTTATACTGCATTCTTATCAACTATTCGTAAGATCCTTAAAGGCAGGCAAAAAGGTTCTGTATTTACTGGACTTTATTTTCTGGCTGTTTATGATTCTGTTGATATCTTTAGGCATGCTGTTGATAAATCAGGGCGCGTTGAGATTATATACTTTTGTGATCCTTATTCTGGGGGGAGCAATCTACTATAAAACCCTGGCTCCGCGTTTTAGTCGTCCTTTGTTGGCCATTTCAGGCTTCGAAGCCCGGCTGGTAAAAAGCCTGCTGCATCAAGCTGTTCGGCCCGGCGCCTGGCTTATTAACAAGCTGCGCATGAAATGGCGGGATCGTTTTCCTCCGGTTCCGCCGGATGACCCCGGCCTCTGATAAAATCTCATAAAAATTTTTGTCCACATATTGTGGAAAATCTGTGGATAGGTTATGTTT
>DATMYB010000667.1:0-5969 GCA_035561215.1 Syntrophomonas sp.
GCGGCCGTAGGCGTTACCCCGGAGCGGCCGATACTGATCGACCGGTTCCTCAGCAACGCCATCGAATGTGAAGCCGACGCCCTGGCTGACGGCCGGACGGTATTTGTACCCACCGTCATGGAGCATATTGAACTGGCGGGAATCCATTCCGGCGATTCCGCCTGCGTTATTCCTCCTATCAGCATCGCGCCGCGTCATCTGGACACGATCATCGACTACACTGAAAAAATCGCCCGGGAGCTAAACGTAATCGGTTTGATGAATATGCAATTTGCCATTGCCGAAGATCGGGTATATGTACTGGAGGCCAACCCCCGCGCTTCCCGGACCGTCCCTTTGGTTTCCAAGACCTGCAACCTTTCCATGGCCAGAATCGCCACTGAAATCGTCATGGCTGTTCATACGGGCAAAACCTACCCTCTGACCAGCCTGAAGCGAAAAAATATACCCCACTTCGGAGTCAAGGAAGCAGTCTTTCCTTTCAATATGTTCCCGGAAGTAGATCCCGTTTTGGGCCCGGAGATGCGCTCCACCGGCGAAGTATTAGGCATCGCTGATTCCTTCGGACTGGCTTATTTCAAAGCCCAGGAAGCCACCCAGTCTTCCCTGCCCGTGTCCGGTACTGTACTCATCAGCGTCAACGATCAGGACAAGCCGGCCGCGCTGGAAATCGCCCGGGAATTTACCCGGATCGGTTTTCAAATCAGAGCCACCGACGGAACTTATAAATTTCTGCACGGCCATGGCATTGCCTGCCGGCAGATCAAGAAAATTCAGGAAGGCCGTCCCAATATCGTTGACGCCGTTACCAATCGGGAACTGAGCCTGGTGATCAATACCCCGGCCGGCAAACGCAGTCAGCATGACGATTCCTACATCCGCAAAACCGCCATAAGATATAAAGTGCCTTATATAACGACGATGGCGGCAGCGTCAGCCAGCGCCAAAGGAATCGCCGCCTTTATCGACAGCCAGGGTTCTGCCGCCAAGCTGAAATCGCTGCAGGAATACCACGCGAACATTGATTGAAGCAGCAATCTCCAAAAATTATCATCGAACACTGGACAGCCAGATCCCAAAGCTGATTCCCCTGCAAAAAGCTTGATTTTAATCTGTAGAATGTATAAACATGCCATAAGTTTTGCAGTGGAATCAAAGCTGAGATATAGTTTTAACCCAACTGAAGTTGATGTTGGTCAATAGAATCAAAGTGAATTAGTCCTTAAAACATTATCTCCTCCCGGATCAGTGGCGCGTCATTCACGGCTTTGTCGTGCATACCATAACTGATCTGGGAGGAGTAATTATCAAGGGCTAATCTTATACTGATTTACTCTGTAAATCCATTCACTACATATGAATTCTTGCCTGGATGTCATATTTTACACAAGATTTCCAGAGTACTGCCAAACACTAAAATTTTCAAAACGCTATTAGTGGCCTATCGTTATATTAGGATGTTGGGCGCGTTTTTGTACAGCTTTGCGCGCATTTTCCATATTTTTGCCAATAACCTTACTTAGCTGTTTGCAGGACCTTTTCTCTACCATGTTGTGAACAGGAATATTGCGCCACACTTCCGTTACCAGCCCTTGTTCCGATATAACCATTGTAGTTAAGCATTCATTGGGGCATAGTCTGCATTGTATATCTTCTTTTCTCATTTTTCGCACACCTTTAAGGAAAGTAATCATCCATAAAGGTTAAACTACCGACATATCCCCGGAGCTCGAAAGTATTTCTCCTTCCGCCTCGCCCGGATTACTGTCATAAGCAAATGCGGTTGAGGCTTTGTAAATTTTGCATAAACAACCCCGCATGGGATTATCGCCGGCAAAGTCACAATCTACGAATTCATCGGAAATGATTGCATTTATATTGGTTTCCCAGACTCCAAAGAGCGAAGGCTCTTCTTCCGGCTGTTCCGGGAAATACCAATAGGCTTCAGCCGAAATTACATCTGGCTGGATACCTTCCGTTACTCTGGCTTTCTGTCTTACCCGGCCCAATGGAGTTTCTATATAAACCATTTCACCATTGACGATATTTAGTTTACGGGCGGTTTCAGGATTTATTTCCACTACGGGATAGGGATGCATCCAGCGCAAGGTCTTCAACTGGCGATGCTGGCTATGCCACCAGGGCCGTATGCGTAAACCGCTGAGCAGGCGGTACGGGTATTCTTTCGCCAATTCTGGGGTACGGTTTTTACTCTGAGGCTGTTCTTCCCATTGAGGCATAGGATCTAACCCGGCGGCAGCAAAAAGGCTGGGCAACAGTTCCACTTTCCCGGAAGGGGTCCCAAAACCCTGCTTTTCATAGCGCTGATATTCTTCATCCGGAATCAGCCAGGAAAAATCCTGGTCAGCTAATTCCTGCCAACTGATGCCGGTTTTGCGCAGGAAAAGATCAAATAAACCTTCAATAGTATCTGGCCATTCTCCCGCCATTCCCGTCCGTTTAGCAATTTCTTTCCACATATAGTAATCGTCTTTTCTTTCATAAAGCACTTCCATAGGCTGTTTCATGGCCATAGTAGAATTAGTTACCCCCTCGAATACCATCAGATATGGCCTTTCAACGAAATCGGCTGCCGGCAATACATAATCACACATAGCTGCACTGGGAGTCATATACCAATCCATGCATACAGACAGATCCAAACACTTCATGGCCTCATACCAGTTTTTAGCATTCGGTATATTGCATAGCGGGTTGCCGCCTTGAATAAACAAGGCTTTAATGGGATAAGGATCGCCATAGCGCATAGCGTCAACCAAACCGCGCGGCGAAGAATACAAGAAATATTGAGACGCTCCGTAACCCTGTCCGTCCCACACTTTTTGAACTGATTCAACGGCGCGTCTAAAGGAAGCTACCGAACAGAGCGGAAATTTATCAGCGGTAACACATTCTCTGACATTTTGATTGTTCATAAAATGGCGATATCCATTAACATCAAAATAATCCAAAAATTTATGTGGTCCGGTTTGGGGATTCCCCCCCTTGCGATCTACGTTTCCGGTGATTGCTATGAGTATTTTTTGCGCATGTGATGCGGATTGACTGGCTTTGCCTCCTATTTGGCAGCAGGCAACTCCCCAGAGCTGGCAGGTGGGGCCGTCCGCATACAGGTGAGCAAATTCAATAATGTCTCTTGCAGGTATACCGGTGATTTCCGAAACTTTATCCAGGGGATATTCCTTAGCCCTTTCAACAACCTTATCAAAATCGAGGCACCATTTTTCAACAAATTCCTTATCGTAAAGGTTTTCCTCGATAATGACGTTTATGACACCCCATCCTAAGGCGCCGTCGGTGCCTGGACGTATCTGCAGCCAAAGATCAGCTTTAGCGGCGACCTCTGTATAGCGTGGATCAACGCATACTAATGTTGCGCCCATTTCCATCGCCAGTTGGGTAACGTTCCACTTGGTATTATTGCTATGCGCATGATTGGAACCCCATGATACTATTGTTTTAGTTTCTCCCGGGTAAGGGTTGGCGCCTAGAGAATCCCAGCCATACATGGCCACCTCAGTTAAGATACTTGCGCTGCCACAGTTTTTTCCCTGGGCAAATATATTGGGAGTACCCCAATAGTTGGCAAACCGCCAGCCGGTATAGTCGGCTGGTTCATGAACCGTGCCGGCATTTAAAGATACCGCCTCCGGACCGTATTGGTCTCTAATCTTGATAAGCTTTTCGGATATTTCATCCATGGCTTGATCCCAGCTAATACGCTCCCATTTACCTTCACCGCGTTTTCCTGCACGCTTCATGGGGTAGTTGAGGCGATCAGAATGATAGTGAAACTCCGGAATCGCTCTGACGCGTTCACAGGTATATCCCCCGCCCAGCAGAGATTCCGGATCACCTTCGGCGCCTATTAATTTACCATCCTTAATCCTCAGATTAATTCCGCATTCTTGCCAGCACATAAAACAGTTGACCTTTTTTAGTTCTTCTGACATTAACTTAGCCTCCCTCGTAATTTGATTCGAAAACTAATTTTCCGTATTGTTGATAGTCCGGACGCAATTTACCTCCTTTACCATAAAATAATGGTTTGCCTGCCGGTTATCTACCACACAGATTCTCGTTACGAAGAATGTAATGTTGCAATTTATGTGCCAATATTCAAAAATCATTTTCCGGGCATTGTTTGCCCTAATTTGGCGTGTTTTGGGCCAAATTAGATATAGAATCAGCCATTAAAAAAATTCAGATTGAAAAAGCTACTTTCAATCTGAATTTCTTAACAGCAATATGCTACTTACCGCTAATTTTTTATTCTATACCATCTTCCCCAAACGTATCCTTTATTCTCCGGTAGAGAGTGGTTTTACTAATGCCCAGCAATTCAGCCGCAATAGCCACATCATTATTGGATTTCGCAAGCGCCTTACTTATATACTTCTCTTCCATCATTTTCAGATTAAGAGATTCGTTTTTTCTATCTGCGGGTGAATCTGCAGTAAGGAATTTGAGCTGCTCTGCAGTAATATAGTCATTATCCGCATTGAAGAATGCTTTTTGGACTGCATTTTGCAGCTCACGCACATTGCCGGGCCAGTCATATTCTTTCATAATATTCAGAGCTTCGGGGCTAAATATAAAATTTGTATTCTGTTCTTGGTTGTACTGGGATGTAAAAATTTCAACCAGAAGAGGAATATCCTCAGAGCGTTCCCGCAAGGTCGGAATGTGAATGGCAAGAACATTTAACCGGTAAAAGAGATCGCTGCGGAATTTCTTCTCTTCGACAAGAGCAGTCAAGTCCTGATTAGTGGCGCAAATAATTCGCACATTGACAGGGTGAACAATCTTGCCCCCCAATCGTACTACTTCTTTTTCTTGTAAGACCCTCAGTAAAGCGGGCTGTTCATCAATAGGCATATTCCCAATCTCGTCCAGGAACAGCGTCCCCCCTTCAGCCTGCTCGAACTTTCCAGTGGCGCCATTACGGCGTGCACCGGTGAACGCTCCTTCCTCATATCCGAAGAGCTCACTGGCGATAAGCTCCTGTGGAATGGCTGCACAATTTACCGCTATAAAAGGGCCGTTGCAGCGAGGACTGCCTTCATGAATAGCCTGCGCGAACATTTCCTTACCTGTGCCACTTTCGCCGGTCAGCATAATGTTGCCTGGCAAAGAGGCGGCGCGGTTTGCCAAATTCAGAGCTTTTTTAAGCTCGAGGCTATTTCCCAATATTTTTTCAAAGGTATATCGCCCATTGGTATGCGCATTTTTGCGGAGCGATTTGATTGGCATGTTGTTTTCAAAATATTTTGGTTTCTCTTGTTCCATTTGTATTGCCAGACTGAGCGCGTTTGTGGTTCCTATAACCATGGCTAAACTGTAAGGATTTACATCCTGACAACTGGTGGTTAAACCGAAAACCCCCAATAATTTCCCATCCCTTGCAATTATGGGAGCGCCCGCACCGCTCCAGGATTTAGCTATGTTTAAATAATGTTGGTCTCTTACAATCCGTATCGGTCGCCCACTCTTAATACAAAGGCTAATTCCGTTACAACCCATTGCTTCTTCCGACCAATTGCTACCAGGAATCTGAAAGGCATTTTCAGCCTTTTTAACCTCCTGATGATCACCAATAAGATCAAGGACAAGTCCGTTTGCATCAGTGATATAAAAAGCGAATCCGCAACCTTCCATGTAATGATATAGATTCTTTAAATAAGGCTGCGATACTTTTAATAGAAGCGATTTTTCCTGAGTCAAAGACAACCTCTCAAGGGGCATAGACCGAAATTGGGGGTGCGATGGGTCCACGCCCATTTCTTTGGATCTTAACCAAGAGGCTTGGATTTCGCGTTGCATGGTAGAATAAACCTCGCTTGTGCTGGCGGCGTTCCATGTGTCAGGCGAAAAATTAGATATATTAACATCAGCATCATTTATATACAAGTCAAAGCACCTCATTTCAGCTTTAATAGATATTTTAG
>DATMYB010000668.1:0-7377 GCA_035561215.1 Syntrophomonas sp.
CAAATAGACAATCGATCACCATATTACCTATCATTTGCATCTATCGGTGCAAATTTGCTCGAATCACGTTTAGATTGTTGGGCAAAAATAAAAACAGTCAAAAATTTTAATGAGCTTGATCAGGAATTAGTAAAAATTTTAGTTTTACTCAAATTGCCGGTGGAGGAATCCTTAATCCAGCACCGGCAGGAACAGGATAAATTGATCGCCAGTTATCAAGGGTCCAAGGGAAATACCAAATACCATATTCAGCTTCAGTCTGATAAACATACGACTTATTTCCTATTA
This sequence comes from Syntrophomonas sp., assembly GCA_035561215.1. GTDB lineage: Bacteria > Bacillota > Syntrophomonadia > Syntrophomonadales > Syntrophomonadaceae > Syntrophomonas_B. The sequence continues at coordinate 289 of DATMYB010000668.1, forward strand.
ACAGCCATATCGCAACAAGATGATATCCTTCTACGCGCTGATGAAAAATTACTGAAACAACATTATCAAAGCAAATCCTATTTTCAATATCAGGGGATAGTCCAGGCCTGCCCTGATCAAAGCGGGCAGCAGAAAATGCTGTATGTCATGGGCAAGTGTCTGCATGTCCGGCAAAGTGATATTTATAAAGCGGATGATCTGGTCAGTGTCGCCGCCTTTAGCCCTCAGCTGGCCAGGGATTACGAGGGCGTGGAATTGGCCGGTAAAACTTACAATTTGCAAATGGCTATTCACAGTGACAGCAGTAAAAACCAAAGTTACGTCTATTTGGGTATTCCTCTGTTGATGAATGAATATTAAGGAGGTGATGATTAAAAATTGGAAATGCATATTCAAGGAAAAACCAAATTAAGCGGTACGGTGGAGATAAGTTCCTCTAAAAACGCCGTTTTGCCTATTATTGCAGCAACAGCCTTGACAGATGAAAAAATAGTGCTGAAGAAAGTTCCCCACATTAAGGATGTAATTATAATCAATCAGATTATCAGCCAACTGGGCAAGGACGTATATCAAAACGAAAAGGATTTGATTATTTCCGGTAAAGTTCGCCATTTGACGCCACCTTATGAACTGGTCAGACAGATGCGGGCGTCATTTTTATTAATGGGGCCGTTGCTCTCCAGATACGGAAAAGTACGCATATCTCTTCCGGGAGGATGCGCCATCGGCAATCGACCTATTGATCTGCATTTAAAAGGTTTTTCCGCCATGGGAGCGGATATACGATTTACCGGCGGCGATGTGATTGCCAAAGCGGATAAACTGACCGGTAATCATATCTATCTGGATTATCCCAGCGTGGGTGCCACAGAGAATATTATCATGGCCGCAGCCTTAGCCCAGGGCACCACCTGGATCGAAAATGCCGCCTTGGAACCGGAAGTAACCGATCTGGCTAATTTTATCAACCATATGGGCGGCAATATCAGCGGAGCGGGCACGAATGTGATTAAAATAGAAGGAGTTGAAAGTCTTTCCGGAGCGGAATATACTCCCATCCCTGACCGGATCGAAGCCGGTACGTATATGATCGCCGTCGCGGCCACCGCAGGAGAAGCAATAATAAACAACGTTATTCCGGAGCATTTAAAATCAGTGACCGCCAAATTGGAAGAAACCGGCGCTGTCATTGAAGAAGAACAAAATCGTCTCAGGATCAGAAGGGAAGGCAAAATTAAACCGGTTTATATCAAAACCCTTCCATATCCGGGATTTCCGACAGATATGCAGGCTCAGATCATGGCCTATTTAGCTTTCGCAGCCGGTACCAGCATAATCAGTGAATCCGTATTTGAAAACCGGTTTATGCATGTCCAGGAATTACTGAGGATGGGTGCGGATATAAGAACAGAAGGAAAATCGGCAATCATAAGAGGGGTAAAAGAATTAACCGGGGCACGGGTAAGAGCCAGCGATTTAAGGGCGGGTGCGGCTTTGATTATTGCCGGGCTCAGCGCTCAGGGAAAGACCATTGTAACCGAGAACGATCATATCGAACGGGGTTATGAGAATATCGACCAAAAATTAAATGAAATGGGCGCCCGGATATACCTGAACTAAAGCGACCGGATATACCTGAACTAAAGCGATGGGAAGATTTAGATTTTAGAAATCAAAGAAAATTTCTGCTATATTCAGCCGTCACAGTAAGGTGACGGCTTTTCCGTCAGCCAATACAAGGTTTTCACGCGTATCAAGATCCACCATCGTATTACTGCCATCGGAAGGTCCTTAAAAGCAAGCATTTTAGTTCCCTGCCAATATACAAACAGGCATATGGCAGGGAACTATAAATCATCGGCCATTATCCATGCTATACTATTCATTCTCCCGCAGCCGCTGCACTACGCTATCCCTTGAGATGTTTTTATACACACAGATTGGCAGTACACAGGCTAAAAGCAGCAGTATCGGGAAGCAGATAACAAGAGGCGCAAAGCTGAATTGATAGGTATAGGCGGCGCTGCCCTGTGTTACGGTGTTGACGGCAAAGTAGCTGACTCCATAGCCCACCGTTACAAAGACAAGCAGTGCCATCGCCATATAGTATATGCTTTCCAGTATAAGCATCTTTTGGCTTTGTTTAGCGGTCATGCCCACGCTTTGGAGCATGGCAAGCTCCTGCTTGCGGGAAAAAATATTGGTCATGGTGGTATTAACGAAATTTAGAATACCAATTAGTAAAATCACGACGCACAGCGTAAAGCCAATGAGCGCAAACTGCTGGTTATCATTTTTCATCTCGGCAATATAATCGGCGCGGGAGCGAAAGTCCACTTCAGGATTATTCGCAAGCAGTAACCCAATATCTGCCTGGAGGCGGTCAACAGCAGCTTTATCCGCTATGACCGTGGCCGACATGATATCGGGGTTTGCAAGGCTTTCAAACTCGGAGGACGGCAGATAAATGGAAAACCCGGGCATCGAGATAAAATGCGCGCCTAAAGAATTGAGTGCGCTGTAATCTACTTTACCCATGACCTCATAACTGCGTTTTTCTCCATCCTTACCGTCCAAAGATAATGTGACGGTGTCCCCAACTTGAATCATGCCCTCTCCGTCAAATCCAAGCAACAGGTAATCACCGGACAAAAACTTTTCGCGGTCGAAGGTGCCCGCTATCATGTTTTCCTCCAGTTTATCCAGCCAATAGCCAAAGCCGTAGACCTGTGCGTTTATGAAATCGCCATAGGCGCTGAAATCCGTCTTTTCAATGATCTCCTCAATTTCCTGTTCCGTTAAGGAAGGTTTCTCCGCTAAAATTGTTCTGCGCCGAAAATCGATTAAGCCGTCCTTGATTTTTCCCTCTATGGGAGCAAAACCGTTGGCATAATAGACCTTGGCAACCTCCTGCACGCCGTCAAGGGCCTTCACCTCCGACAACAAACTTTCGCTTAATGTATGGCTTGGCGTATAGGGTCTGGCAAAGCTGAAATAATCGGTATCGGCAATCAAAAAATCGCCGTTAATATGGTCTTGCAAAAACTTGTTTACGTCAAAGCTGCCCACTAAGGTATAGACGATATTAAATAAAATCAACCCGACAGACAGGGACGCGATGACAAGCGACGCCTTTTTCCTGCTGCGAAAGATATTGGCCCAGGCCATGCGGGATATTTTCGCCCCGCCGCTGCCGCGCTTGGTCTTTTTGGCGGGGGCGGCGGCAAGACCCGTATACCGTACTGCTTCCACGGGGCTGACTTTACCCGCCTTTTTAGCGGGGCCGTGGCAGCTGACCAGCACCGTAACCAGCGCAAGCGCCGCTCCCAGCAGGAATATCCACGGATTGGGGGGCGCCGGCATATAGTCGACGGACAGGAAGCCAAGCAATACGGGGATCAGTACAATGCCCAGCAGATAGCCCAACAGCAGGCCCACAGGAATACCAAATGCGCAGAGCAGCAGCGCTTGAAAGTTGACGACGCGGCCAAGCTGCTTTTGCGTCGCGCCGATGGTTTTCAGCAAACCGTAAAACCGTACATCGCGCATGACTGAAATGTAAAAAATATTGTAGATGAGAAGATAGCCGCTTACCAGTATAATGGCGATAATCAATGCCATTGCCGCGATGATTCCGCCGTCCGTGCCCGCCCTGTCGTAAGCGTCGTTAAAGAGGACGCCAGCGGCCTCAGCGTCAATGCCGCTGTCCCGCAGGATGGTATCCACATTCTTTTCAAGCTCGGACAGCTTGCCGTCTATATTGGCGGTCAGTTTGGTTGTACCGTAATAACCGGCGCCCAGGCGTGTTTCTGCCGGGTCGACACCTGCCAGCAGCCTGTCCGCTAGCGTGTCGGAGATATACAGGATTCCGTAAGGGTTAAGATTTATGTCCATGTCCCAAAACCCGCAGACGGTAAAATCCATGCTGTAAGGTGTTCCGGCCACTTCAAAATCCAGATGCACGGTCTGCCCCAATTCCTTCGGCAGGTTCATTGCGTCCAGAATCCAGCTTGTTAGGGCAATTTCATTTTCCGTCTCGGGCAACCGGCCTGTCGTGGGCTGGCTGAAAGTAAACCCGGCAAAATTCTCGTCAGCCGTATGAATTTCGCCCTGCACTTGACGGAATACGCCCTCGGTCGTGGCGGTAATCAGTCTTGACAGGCCGTATTCCTCAATCAGCGGATGCTCGGCCACGCGTTGTGCTTCATCTGGGGTGAGGTATTGAAAATCCACCTCCGTACTGCGTCCGTAGCTGTGAATCAGCATCTGCTGCATACCGTCGGAAAGACTGATGCCGATAGTGAACACCGCTGTAATCAGAACCGTGGTGAGCACAATGGCAATCAGCCCAAAAATGTTCCGGCTTTTATTGGCCAGAAAGCTTTGTTTCGATAGCTTTCTTATGACAGCTTGGTTGTTATTCCTCATACCGTCACCGCCCTTCCGCGGCGACGATTCTGCCGTCTTCAATCCGAATCACCCGGTCGGCAAGCTGGGCAATCTGCTCGTTATGGGTAATCATCACCATAGTTTGATGGAACTTGGTAGAAGTCATTTTCAAAACGCCCAGAACGTCCTGGCTGGTTTTGCTGTCCAGATTGCCGGTAGGCTCGTCCGCAAGAAGAATGGACGGCTTGGTGGCAAGGGCGCGGGCAATGGCAACACGCTGCTGCTGCCCGCCGGAAAGATTGTTCGGGAGATTATTTTTCTTCTCTGAAAGGCCCAGGGTTTCAATAATGTTCTCCACAAAACCTTCGTCCACGGTGTTTCCATCCAGTTCAATGGGCAGAACGATGTTTTCATAAACATTCAGAATGGGCACAAGGTTATAATTCTGGAATACAAAGCCCACGTTCCTGCGCCGGAAAATGGTCAGCTCCTCATCCGTCATTCCCGAAATATCCTTGCCGCCGACAATGACCTTGCCGCTTGTCGGTGTATCCAAGCCGCCCAGCATGTGCAACAGAGTACTTTTTCCCGATCCTGACGTGCCCACGACGGCGACAAATTCTCCTGCCTGTATTTCCAAATCAACGCCGTCCAAGGCCTTGACGGTATTGGAGTCCTTACCATAATATTTTTTTAAGGCTTCTGTTTTCAAAACTGACACGCTATTTGCCTCCTTTCTCCAGTGATTTCATCATATACGACAGTTCTTACAGGCTCCTGACAGAATCGGATTTATTTCTTACAGTTTTGTAAGAACATTGAGAATGTCGTATATTTCCCCGGCTTGGAATCTGCAAGGATATAACCGCCTTGTTTTTGAAAAATCAAGGACGCCAAATAAAGCCCTAATCCGGCTCCGTCCGCACCCTTAGCGTTTCGCCCCCGGTAAAACCGCTTGAAAATAGAGTTCCATTCGTCGGGAGAAATGCCTATACCATAATCGGTAATATTGATTTTCGTGTAGATAGGCAAAGCTTCCACAGATATTTTAATTTCTCCGTCGGCTGGGGAGTACTTAATCGCGTTTTCCAGAATATTGGTGATGGCCTCGCATGTCCATTTGCGGTCATGCAGCAACGCAATATCCTCAAAATAAGCTGTCTGAATGGAAATGTTTTTTTTAGCTGCTGCCCCGTACACGCCACTGATGCTGTCCGAAATGGTTTGTTTGATCCCTGCGGGAACAGGAGACAATTCGATGGCTCCTACCTCCAACCTTGACATTTTTATAAGGCTGTCCATCATCCATTGCAGTTTTTCTGTGCCCGTTTTGATGCGCGCTAAAAATTCCTGCCGCTCGGCTTCGGTCATACATCCTTCCAGCAGCAGGTCGGTATACATGGCGACACCGGATAAAGGCGTTTTCATCTGATGGGACATATCCGCAATAAAACTTTGGATGATTTCCTTCTCCTGCGTGGTTTGCGAGATGTCCAGTGCGTTCATCTGAATGATTTTTATGGCTTTGTGCGTCAGCTTAGAAAGCCGGTTGTCCGCCGCCAATTCAAAGGGAAGCTCTGTATTTCTGGCTAATACGCTGTCCAAGACCCTATCAATTGAATCGAAGCTTTTTCTTACATAGCGATAGCTGAAAAAGAAGGTCAGGCTACATAAAATGGCGGCAATAACAATCGGGACAATAAAAGCCATCCCTACATTCCTCCCGCCCAAAGGTAGCCGATGCCATGAACGGTCTTAATGATCCCAGGATTTTTCGGATCGTCTCCCAGTTTTGCCCGCAACCGACTGACGTTGACGGGCAGCGTGTTTTCATCTACAAAATTTCCCTCGTTGTCCCATAGGGAGGATAATATCTGCTCCTTTGAAAGTACTTGTCCGGCGTTTGTCATAAAAAAATAGAGCAGTCTGTATTCCGTTGCGCTGATGGGTATTTCTTTATTTTCCCGAAAAAGTTTGCAAAGGTTTGTATCCAGCCTGAATTTATCGGAGGTTACTACATGATGGTTTTCAATTTCCGTGCGTCGGAGCAATGATTCCACTCTTGCCCGGAGGACGGACAGAGAAAAGGGTTTGGTGATATAGTCGTCTGCGCCTGCAAGCAGGCCCGATACCTCGTCCGTTTCTAAATCGCAGGCAGTAAGCATGATAATCGGGACGTTTGAATCTGTCCGAATTTCTTTGCATAAGTCCATCCCGTTTCCGTCCGGGAATCCCAAATCCAGTATAATAAGATCAGTCTTATGCTGTTTAAGCATTTGTTTTCCGTCCTTAATGCTGCCTGCTGCAACGGCGTAGTAGCCATCTTTTTCAAAGGTGAACGCAATGCCGCGGCATAAATTTTCGTCATCTTCCAATATCAAAATCGTTTTTTTCATTGTATACCTCCGTTATTTCCCTGGCGTTGGGTTAAGCGCGGGTCTTTCGGCTTGGGGGCATCCTTGGGGATGGCCCAAACCCGGCTAAAACGAATAGCTCCGTCAATACGCTCCTGTTCGCATAATTGCTGAACCCGTCTATTTGAAATGCCCCATTTCTCAGCTGCCTGCTGTGTCGAAATATAGTCCATATTTCTCGCTTCCTTCCGTTCATGTATGGGAAGAAGTTATCAATAAATAAAATTGTATGCGCTTAAACGAATAGATACAAGTGCAAGAAAATAGCAATACCACAGGCATAAAC
>DATMYB010000669.1:0-3016 GCA_035561215.1 Syntrophomonas sp.
TTCTAATATAGATTAATGACGTTCATAGTCTTAACTCACATGGGCGGAAGTTATGCCTATTTGGAGTTATGCTGCAAATAAAATTTCGCGCCGCGAGCGGGAACGAACCGCCGCAGGGCGAATTTCATCCGAGGATGATAAACCGATTTTCACTTTTTTTCGATAACTATATCCTCACAATGAATAATAAGCTCGGGTATCCCCTCGTCTGCCCGGAAAAACATATAGTCTTCTGCTTTTAGGTTCTCTGCAACGGCCGTGATGTATCTATGTCGATAACCAAAGGTCAAACTAGTAGTCTGCGTTGCCTAAAGGTTTAGGTTATCCGCCGAGAAAAATTTTTGCAGGGCAAGGCGGAGGATTGAGTAATACTGGACGTATTGCGATTGACGACAACGAAGTCCTGCGAAAATTTAGCCGGCGGGAAGCAAAGTTTTAGGTGACGCAGGCTACTAGCACTTGACAAAAAGGATACGGAGGCGTATGTTATCGACATAAAAAGTTAGCTATAGCTAACTAAACAATGACACAAAAAGAAAATGCGGGAGGAATCAATATGCCTGTAAAGCTCGATGGTGTCATGGAGACACTGCTGATCACTCTTTACGTCCGGGCGAAAGATGCGACCAGTATTGCCCCTGTCGTGAACGACCAAAAGGCTGCCGAGATGGTCGAAAGAATAGACTACGATTTTTCCAAGTTTGACAGCGGTGTCATGTCCTATTACGGTGTTCTTGCGCGCGCCAAAATGATGGACGATCAGGCGCGATTATTTATCAGTCAAAATCCTGAATGCGTCGTTGTGTCGATGGGATGTGGGCTGGACACCCGTTTTTCCCGGGTGGACAACGGCAGAATCCAGTGGTATAATCTGGATTTTGCTGAGGTGATCGAACAGCGCAAGCAATTTTTCGACGAACATCCCCGCGTGCAGGATATTCCTAAATCCGCACTGGACCCCAACTGGACACAGGCTGTCAAAACAAATGGCCAGCCGCTACTGATCATTTCTGAGGGCATGCTGATGTATCTCCACGAAAAAGAGGTCGCACAGGTTCTTGAGATTTTGACCGGCGGTTTTGACAGCTTTGAAGCACATTTTGATCTGCTATATAAGGGGCTTGTGAACAAGGGGCGCATGCATGACACGGTTAAAAAGACCGGCGCACAGTTTAACTGGGGTGTTAAGGATGGCAGTGAGGTAGCGCGCCTATGCCCCGGCCTCAGACAGATCGGGTTAATCAACTTTACCGATGAGATGCGGCGGCAGCTGCCAGGGGCCAAAAAGCTGCTGATTCCAATCATGTACCTCACAAATAATCGTCTGGGTATCTATACTTATAAAAAGAATGCATGATGATTGAAAAATGGCAGGATACGTTGGATTGATTTTATAGCAAATGTACAGATGTCAATAAATACAGGCTTTAGGACATAGAAAAAGGTACGGAATACTGGACAGTCCAACCAAACTGTTCAATACTTCGTACCTACTTCATTTGATCGAAGCGGCGGGATTGAACCCGCCGCTTGGTGGTGGGGAAAGAATTTCTTTACATCCAGATATTCATACCGGCAAATTTACCAAAGACAGCTACGCTGAAGGTTACGATGAGGATTCCGGCAACCGTCATCCAAATTCCTACCTTGGCAAAATCTTTTATGCTGAAATAGCCGGAGGAATAGGGTATGACGTTGGTAGGGCTGGAAGTGACCATGATGAAAGCCATGGAAGTGGCGATTCCAGCCGGACCGGCGATCACCCAGGGGTTCATGCCCAGGTCGACAGCCAGGGTGACGATCAGCGGCAGCACCACAGCGCCGGTAACGCTGTTGCTGGAGAAGAAGATTTTTAAGAGTTCGACCATGACCAGTACGGCCATGACCCGCAGGATAGGATGGAGAGCGCCGATGCCGGACAGGGCGCCCCAGGCGGCGTAACGGGCGGCGCCGGTACTGGCAAGCATGAGTCCGGCTGAAATTCCGCCGGCGATCAGGATCAATCCGCCCCAGTCGATTTCTTTGGAGACGTCTTTCCAACTGTCGAACACGCGCAGGCCCGGGAGGAACAGCAGGAAGAATCCGATAAGAGCTACGAAAGCTTCATCAAAATCAAGCCCTACTTTGGCTCCAAACAGCCACAGGAAAACAGTGATGAAAAAGACGACCACAGTATTTTTTTCTTTGCGGGAAAGGGGTCCCAGCGCGACCAGATCTTCTTTGATGCTTTCGGGTTTGACCGTTAATTCTTTTATTTCGGGCGGGAAGAATTTCATCAGGAGGAACCATCCCACCGGCCACATGATCAGGGCTCCGGGAACGCCTACGGCCATCCATTGGCCAAAGCTGACGTTTAATCCGGCGATATCTCTTACATATTGCATGGCTAACACGTTGGCTCCGCACCCGGCCGGAGTCGCAGTTCCGCCGAACAACGCTCCCCAAACGATACCAATCATCAAGGCGCGTCCAAAATTGCTCTGCAGCGGTTTGCACCCGCAGCCCTGCAGGATGCTTACGCCTAACGGAAGCAGCATGGCAGCCACGGCCATGTCGGTAACCCACATAGAAAGCAGGGTAGCCACCCCAATAAAAGCAAACAAAATACGATCAGTTCTGATACCTACTCTTGACAGAATCACCAGCATGATTCGATTGGCCAATCCGGATACGGTTATAGCGCCGGATATTCCCATGCAGCCCATCAGGAACAGGATGGTGGTACTGCCCATCCCGGCTTTCGCGACATTGCCAAAAGAATCAACGCCCATTATGGTGATAATAATCATTAAACTTATTGCCGTAACTGAGAAGGGGAGAGCTTCCGTTATCCACAGGATAACGGCATAGATCAATACGGCGCAGACGGCTTTGCCTTCGTGGGTCAAGGGAATTGCTTCCGTACCTTTATGCAGGTCCGGGGGAGAGGGAAGAAAATAAATGAGCAACATGACTGCAACTGCCAGGCAAAAGATCAAAGCATTCTTTTTGTTAAACTGATAATCTTCTTTGATAT
>DATMYB010000670.1:0-4074 GCA_035561215.1 Syntrophomonas sp.
TATTCCCGGCTAGCTTTTGAGTCAGATACAACCCTAAATACTAATTTTTCTACGTATGGAGGCAAAAACATGAGAACTAACAAAGAATTATTTGATTTATCAGGACAAGTGGCAATTGTAACAGGCGGAGGATATGGCCTGGGGGTTCAAATGGCCTACGCGCTTGGAGAAGCGGGCGCCAATCTTGTTATTGCGGCAAGAAAAGTAGACAAGTTAAAAGCAACAGCAGATAAAATGGAAAAGGAACTGGGTATTAAAGTTGTTCCAGCTCGTTTGGATCTAACGCTTCCGGAAGAGATAGATGCTTTATTCGAGCTTGTGAAGAAAGAATATGGCAAGGTAGATATACTTGTTAACAATTCAGGAGCCATAGCCATTGACTCTGTATTCAAATTTCCTTTAGACAAATGGCATCAAGTAATAGACACTAATCTTACCGGTCTGTGGCTGATGTGTCAGAAAGCCGGATCAATGATGGCCAAACAGGGTTATGGAAGAATAATAAACATTTCATCCATCACCGGTTTGGTTGGACAACCATCTGAATTTGTATTGTCGCCTCCCTATACCGCTTCCAAGGCCGCTATTTTAGGACTGACTAGAGATCTTGCCGTTAAATGGGCAAAAAAGAATGTAACCGTAAATGCTGTAATCCCAGGCTGGTTTGGCAGTGATATGGGAGACATGAACCATGTAATTCATGACAAACTTAATGAATACTATATTCCGATGGGACATTTTGGCGGGGATGACGAACTTAAAGCGGCAATCCTTTTCCTTGCCTCACCCGGAGCATCATACACTACAGGCATCGCTTTACCCGTTGACGGGGGTTTTGTTGCCCAATAGACTTATAATATATGTTGCAGGGGGCTGACTCAAAAGTTACTTTGAGCAGCCCCTTAATTGTGTTAATTATTGCAGTCCTAACTACCACAAGGAACCAAAAAGACCCATTGGACCGGTTGCCTACTATGCTTAATATCCCCTATTTGATTTTCACCTTTTCGAGCCCCCTAAAGTAAACCTAGAAACGCTTACGTCCAAAAACGGATTCTGCTTCCATAGCTCGTCGCTAACGTTTTTTAAGAAAGGCACATAATACTTACTGCCAGTTGTTGGCATAAAATTTGCTTATTAATGTTTCAGTGTTAGCAGATTCCAAGTTTCACGAAGATAAAATATGTGGCAGCTGCTAAAACAATATTAGTAATAGGAGTGAATAAATTGGCGAAAAAATTGGAGAAAACCGTGCACTTGGAACTTGCCGGCAAGACCGGAATAACCTCCAAAACCGAAAACGATGAAGTTGTCAAAAAGCGTGATCTGGCCAAAAAGATGGCGCAGGAAAAAGCCCGGGTTCGCACTATGGCCAAGCAGCAAGCTATGGCCGAACGGATTGCTTCGGCCTCCGAAGAGTTGGTAGCCGGGGTGCAAGAATCTACCGCCTCAGCCCAAGAATTTGCCCGTTTGATGAATGAAGTGGCTGTGGCAACTGAACAATCGGCCCATAATGCAGAGAAAATGCGAGAAGCCAGCGGCCAGTTAAGCGGTGCGGCTTCCGATCTCGACAAAATAGTAGATGAACTTTTAGTTGTAGGAACACAGGCTATCAAGGTTTCCGGGAAATCAATACAGAACATGGAGAATATGGCCAGCCTGGTACAAGTGGCGGCCGATAAGAACCAGCAGTCAGCCACCCGCATAAGCGAGTTAGAAGTTCAATCCCAGCGCATCGGTGATATTGTGCAAGCGGTGGTCATGATTGCCGACCAGACCAACCTGCTGGCCTTAAACGCAGCCATAGAAGCGGCCCGGGCAGGGGAGTACGGGCGCGGCTTTGCAGTAGTGGCTGATGAAGTGCGCAACTTGGCAGAGATATCGGAACGTTCTGCCCGGGATATTCGCGGGGTAGTAGACGACATTCGCAACGGGGTAGGCGAAGTAGTCAAGAATATCAATGTAACGGTTGAGGACTTTAATACTATTGCTACTGGAATGGGAGAAACCGCCCAGGGCATTTCCAAGGTGGGGGACTTAATCGGTCAATATGGAGACAAAAACGCTTTGGTTAAAGAGAGCGCCGGGATATTAGCCCAAAATGCCAGTAAGCTTTCAAACAGCAGTGAAGGCATCGCTTCCGCCACTGAAGAAGCTGCCGGAGGAACCAGAGAGATTGACAAAGCAGTGATTGAGCAAAGCAAAGCCCTGGCTGAGGTAAACACAGCCAGCCAGGAATTAAGCGGAATGGCTGAAGAGTTAAAGACATCCACCAATATTGAAAAATCGGCAGAAGAGGTGGCGGCCACTGCTGAACAGCTCTCAGCCAACATCGAAGAAATAAGCAGCTCCGCCGCCCAGATTGCCAGCGGGATCATGCAGATGACGGAAGCAGTTCGGACCATTAATCAGGAAGCTATGGAAACGCAAGAATTGCTGGAAGCTACGGCCAACGAATATGGGAAAATAAACGAAAGGGCCAAAGATTCCGGGAAAACACGGGTGGAGATGACTGAACTTCTGGAAGCAACGCGGCAAAAAACCAGAACAATTTTGGGGCGCATAAAAGACAGCCTTCAATCTTATGAAGCAACCAACCATGAGCTGGAACAGCTGCAGGATAAGATACGCCGTATAGAGAAGATAGTTGATACCATTCAGAATGTCTCCATTCAGACCAATATGCTGGCCGTCAATGGTTTTGTGGAAGCCGCCACTGCGGGTGAGCACGGCCGGGGCTTTTCTGTCGTGGCCGGGGACATACGCAATCTGGCCAATGAATCAGCGGAAAATGCTGACAAAATCAAAGATCTGGTTCGTGAAGTTCATAACCAGATGGGTAAGGTGTTATCCGACATAAACCAGTCGGAAATATCCGTCCGGGAAGCCAATGCCTTTATCCCTATTGTGGTCAAAACGAACCAGGCCATAACAGAATCTGTAGAAGAGATTACTCGTATCGGACCGGGGTACTATAGTGTATTGCAGGCTATTCAAGGAGTGGGTGCGTCGAGTAGACAGCAAGTTCAAGAATTGACTGTTGTTGTGGAAAAGGTTAGCAATGAGGTTGAGGAAGCCGCGAACATTTCCCAGGAACAGGCCCGGGCTATTGAGGAACTGTCCACTTCCATAGAAGAGATTGCCTCCATTGCTGACGAGATGCAGATGAATTAGCCGGAGAGCAACGACCTGAAAAAGAAGGGCGTAATGGGTGCGAAAAAAGTCTTCTCCCCGTCAGAAACCAGGAAATAATTCGAACTCCACCAATAAACCGGGGTCCCCAAACCCCGGTTTACGTTGATGGGGTTACCAATCTGTGCGGGCAAGTCCTCCCGGTCATTTACACCCGAACCAGGTTTGGCATGGATAAAGGAGACACATGGATGAGTCTAGCCGGGATATCGTAGTGGACGTTGACGGAAAAGCCGCCGGGCTTAAGGTGGATTCGATTTCGGAGTTTTGCGAGCTGATGGCAAAAGCAGAGAGGATGCTCCCGCCAGACCTGGCAGGGACAACAGTTCGATTGGGCGTTATTGGCTAATCTCTTCAAAAAAAGTTTGTAGGCGCAGTTCGAAAGTTCGAACTACGCTTACCTATAAAAAGGGGGATTGTTCTATTTTACGGCTCGCCGTAAAAGCCGCAAAATTCACTCATTGGTAAAGCCGAATGAACACCATCTTAAATCATTTTCTTAAGCCACAATGGCTTCTGTAGGACAGCTATCCACACAAGTTCCACAATCCGTGCATTGCTCTGAGTCAATAGTGTATATGTTTTCGCCTTCTTTAATCGCTTCGACCGGGCATTCATCAAAGCACGTTCCGCAAGCCACACAAAGCTCGGTAATCGTATGAGCCATGTAAAACACCTCCCTTATACAATGTAATTAGACGTACTTTCATCAAACAGCTCAGTTCTCTGGTAGGTTTTAAGCACCTTGGTCGGGCACTTCTCAATGCAAACCGGGTTGTCACACTTCTCTATGCAGATACTGGAATCGACCACCGCCAGATTATTCTGCATCTTAATCGCCTCATAAGGGCACTGCTTGACGCAGATGCCGCAGCCGATGCA
>DATMYB010000671.1:0-5488 GCA_035561215.1 Syntrophomonas sp.
GTAACTATGCGATTGTAGGTTATAATGGCAGCGGTAAGTCTACATTGATTAAACTGATTTTAGGGCTATATACACCAACGAAGGGAGAAATGCTGATCAATGGGATTTCCATTGATCGGTATGATAAGGAAGCATATTTTGAAAAAATGAGTGCCACATTTCAGGACCCTGTGAAACTTCCCCTTACGGTAAGAGAAAATATTGGGATTTCCAGGAGTAAGGACATTGGGGATATGGAAATCATCAAGAAGGCTTCCGCCGCAGGCAAATCCTACGACTTTATAAATTCTCTAAGAAATAAGTTTGAGACCAAATTGCTGATTGGATGGAAAAACAGTGAAGAACTTTCAACAGGACAATGGCAGCGGATTGCAATATCCAGAGGCTTCGTTCGTGATTCGCAAGTAATGGTGTTTGATGAGCCCACAGCATCCTTAGACGCGAAGTCAGAAAGTGAAGTGTTCAAAAATGTGATGAGCAAGAATTCAATAAGGATTAATATCCTAATTACTCACCGCTTTGTAAATATCTATAGTATTGATGAAATTATCGTCTTAAACCAAGGCGAAATAAATGGAATCGGTAACCACGATTTTTTGTTTCGAACAAATGGACTGTATTATGATTTGTATAGAACGCAGGCTGATTATTACATCGAAGCACACGATGAAATTGAAGCCAAAATGGAGGGCTGAAAGATCTTGTAAGAGTTAGATCGGTAGCTGAATTTATATTACCTTTTGACACCAGAGCATTCCTGATTTATTATTAGACCGTTAGTAAGGGGACTTGATAATATTCTTTCGGCTAGTCACAACACAATATGATGTGAGCTAACCAAGTCACATTTTATCGTAAATCTCCCTAAGCTCTAAATCGGTAATCTTACCGGCTTCTGCTTTATCTTTATAATCCAACGCCAAGGAGACAGCGGCATTCCATTCATCGGCAGACAGTTTACCTCGTGCCCGGCGAGTCTTAAGCCGGTTATAGACTTTGTCATACTCCAGGCGCACCGGCGTTTTTCCTTCCTTCCTTGCTTCCTTTTTATGTGCTCCTATTTTGCGGCAGGTTTTTTCTGTTTCGCCAGGCGCGATGTTGTTGCAATAACACGTATCGTAGCCATTGCTCAGAAGAAAAAAGCGTTTGCAGTTGTGGCAGCGGCGAGGAGCGTTACCGTTCATCAGACCCCGAAAGAAGTCCGCGTGCAGAAATGAAGCAATGGAGTCAAAAACCATCCGCTCCGCCACGATGTACTTTTTAGGATTCTCCGGATCCGGCATAGTAGTGTATTCAATCATGGCACCACGGGCCTGAAGAAACTGATACGCCGGCGGTGGGGGAAGCGCCGCCGAAATCTCTTTCTGTATTTCTTGATTAGAAAAGAAGTCGTAGACGGCAACCGCGTAGTACTCCGCGTTTCGCCGTTTGAGCCGTTCAAAAAAGAAATCCAGCATCGTACCGATATAGATTCGGAAAGTGTGCAGTTCATCGGGAATGACCGCCAGCTTTTTCAGAAGGCTGACAAACAAGGCGTTTTCCATCGCCCCCGGTAGAAGCATCCGCTGAAACTCCTCCAGATTTTCTGTGTAAACCGTTGTAAGCATATTACGGGCAAACGCTGCATCCATATTCAGATGCTCAAACAGCGGCAAAGTCAATACGATATTTAGCACCCCGTTCAGCCTCTCCTGCACAGCGGAGACAAGGGCAGGATTTTTTTCTGTTTCCGGATTGAAAAACTTCTTGCTCATGATCTTCAGCATTTCATCCGCCTTATATCGGAGGTCAAGAATCAGTTCGTCGGAGAGGTTCAGCACATCAGCTGAAATCTGTCCCGTCGGCAGAATCTTGCTGTCGATGCGCACCTGGTCATTCCAGAAATGTACCGTGAATTCCTGTATGCGGTTTTCTTTTTCACTGATGAGTTTTGCCTCAAGAGTCATAGCAGCGCTCCTCTCGTTTCCGATAGATTTTTACAATGTACCTGACCTTGCCTGGAGCTATTGTGCCCCGGTTTCTTTTCTGTTATGGTCATTGTATCAGATAAAAAGTGACAAGTAAATCGGAAACAAAAAAGGAGGATACCATGGAACGCTTTCACACCATCGATACCCTGGAGATGATCCGCAGGCCAGGCATTGATCTGTCCTACGCAAGCGACTACGCCGACCTGACTACCCTAAAGAAACTGGCGGACAAGCATGGAGTCGCCATCCTGTTAATTCATCATCTCAGAAAACAGAAAGACGCCGATCCGTTCAACCGCATTTCCGGCACAACTGGGCTGTCCGGCGCGGTGGACGGCGGCTTTACACTGGTGGAGAAACGGCGCGGCAGCGGCAAAGCTACCCTTTTCTGCATCGGGCGGGACATCGAATACCGGGAGCTGGAACTGAGACGCAATGAGAGCAACATCTGGGAGTTGGTGTCCGACAGCAGGGAAGATCCCGATCTGCTCTTGCCAGATATTGTTTTACTTGTCTCTGATTTTATGATGAACAAGTCTGAATATCACGGTACTCCAGGCGAACTGGCGGTGCTGATCGCCAGAGAAGAAAATCAGGTCAGCGGCCGAACGATATCCCGGCTTCTCCTGCAAAGCAGCGAGGAATTGAACCAGCGTGGCATCCGCTTCAGTGCCCGCAGGAGCAACGGAAAACGGATCATCGATCTGTACTCAGCCTTTACCGGTGGCGATAGTGCCGATAGTGACGATGCAGGACAGTACCGCCACTATTAATAATGCCGTCCCTGTTGACCCTGCCAGCACTGGATAGGTTTTGCGCCGACGCTTTGTCGATACGGCAGCTAAATCACCTGCGGATTTATTTAATAGCAGGATAAAGGCAGGTGGTCGCGGGGCGCCCCCTGCCGGTCACTTCGCCCAGCAGTGCTGGGCGTTGAGGGGATTTTCAGACAACCAAGCAACCGCACCGAAACGGAGTGAGAGGACCCGTCCGAGACGTCCGAAGCGGGAAAAGTCCCGCAGTTCGAGCACCTTTCAGGGATTCCCCCATGGAAATTAGTAAAAAAAAAGGAAGAGTTTTGTAAAGGCATCCGCCATGCACTGCGAAGGCAACCTGAAATAGGAAGAATGCTCGTGATATCAGCCTTCGGTGAAATCAGATATTGTCTGTTCGTTGGTGTCCCTGGAATTAAAGTTATGAGCACATCAGAACGCCAGGATTATGTCTTGTCTGCAACTTTCAGCAACGAGTCGATGCCAGTAATGTGGATTGATCTTGACTATGATAAGAACGGCAAGCTGCTCGGTGCGAGGGGAAAACAATGCAGGTATAGCGATATACCACCTGCTGAGATCGACCGGCTAAAAGAATTGAGCGTCGAATATGCGAAAAGCAGAATAGAGAGTTTTCAACGCCAATATCATAGAAAGGTTGGCAGAAATGATCCTTGCCCTTGCGGCAGTGGCAAAAAGTATAAGAAGTGCTGCCTTCATTTAGAAGATTTATCATCACATGATTGATTTTTTGCGCATAATATGTTATTATGGCGTCAATAATATTATCATATAAATTACAAGATAATAACACCAGAAAGGAGTCCTTATCTATGGAGCATCGCACTTATGGCGAATTCATCACGAAAAAAATAGCCGACATCCCCTATGGTCAGGCATTCCAGACTGACGTCATTGCCGAAGCAATGGCTGAGGAATATAAAGTCCCTGTCCACAAGGCTAAGCCGATTACCAATGTCACCTTAAAGCGCTTGGCGGACAAGGGCTTGATTGAACGCTTCCAAAAAGGCGTTTATTATCGTGCCAGGCAAACGGTCTTCGGTACGGCTCGTCCGAGCGAAGAACTGATCGAGGCGCAGCTGCTTACCCGGCGCGGCGATGAGATAATCGGCTACGAAACAGGATTCTCCCTTATGAATAAATTAGGCTTGACCACTCAGGTTCCTAAGAGGCGCGAAATTGCTACCAATGCCTATCGCAAAAATATAGATGACAGATTCATCATTGTCAGGAAGCCGGTAATTACAGTTAACGCCGGCAATTTCCGCTATCTGCAGTTACTCGACGTCATAAGAGATTTACAGGAGGCGCCTGTCGATGTGGAGAATCCTAAAGGGTTACTCCGCAATTTCGCTGAAAAAAACAATCTGGATACAGTTCAAGCCCTGACTTATGCCAGGCAGCACTACCCGCAAAAGACACTACTTAATTTGGTCGATGTACTGGTGGAGAGGTGATGGAGATGAAACTGCACATGGATAGAGACGCCTTCCAGGCGTTGCTTACGGCAATATCAGAAAAGACAGGAGTCAGGGAAGATATCCTCGAAAAGGATTACTATCTTACCCTGCTTCTTTCTGAGCTTGCTTCATGGCAGAAGGATTTGCCGGCATATTTCAAGGGCGGCACTGCGTTATATAAGGCAATCGGAAGTCTGAAAAGATTTTCTGAAGATATTGATCTGACGGTTGAAGTGCAGGACTGCTCGAAGTCTCAGGGTAAAGAAAGATTGGATACTGCGGCGAACGGCTACACCTCTCTACCGAGAACGAGCGATAAAACCAAAGAGATTAATGTCAAGGGGAGCATTACAAGCGTTTATGAATATCAGCCGGTGACCCAAATTGACGCCGATGACGCTCTCCAGAGATTCGGATATGTAAAAGTCGAGGCGACTTCTTTCACGATTAGCGAGCCGGTGGAATCGTTGGTGGTTGAGCCGTTGCTCTATACGGCGGCAGACTCTGAGCAGCAGGTAATCCTTCGTGACAGTTATGACGTGTCTCGTTTTGAAGTGAAGACCATCAAGATTGAGCGCATTTTTGCGGACAAGATTCTGGCGGCAGAATTTTATTATCAACGACAGATATTGTTTGATGTAGCAAAGCACTTATATGACCTGACCTTGATGATGAAAACCGAGAGAATCTCAGCGCTGCTCACACATGAGAATGAACTGCTGAAAATGATTGAATATAAGCGGCGCGAGGAACAAAACAGAATCGGCAGTGACTTGGCACAAAAGCCCTTCGCTGATTTTCCGCTTTTCAAAGTACTTGAAAGCGACGCCAAGCTTCAGGAGACTTTTGCCGATATGCAGAGGGTATACGTTTTTAACGAATCAGACGCCATTCCGTTTTCTGATGTAATAACGCAGATGGCCAAGCTATATAAGCTGTTGCAAGGGCTTGACAGGTAATTGCATTACAGAGAATTTATACTACCTTACGAACAGCTACCGGTCGGCGGTTCGAATCCGCCCGGGAGCTCCAGAAAAGACAGGATTGTTTTTTACGAAAGTAAAAGGCAATCCTGTTTGCTTTTTGCCCAGATTCTCATGAAAATTGGCTCAAAACGGATGTAAGCAGCTGTTGTAAACTCGCATATAATTGACTTTAATACTTTTATACAGACCCATGTAAATCCCAAAAGGCAAGTATATTTGCCTTTTGGGATTTACAATTATAATGAAAAGGAGATAACTTCTATGAAAAAGATATACGG
>DATMYB010000672.1:0-4514 GCA_035561215.1 Syntrophomonas sp.
CAGCTATCACATCTTATTTACTTAAAGTTTTATAGTGTATTCCAATGCGGAGGTAGTCATAGGCATGTTATCGACTATCTAGAAGAATGGCTTGTATCTACCTTCCGGCGTTTTTTCCAGTTTTCCTCAATTCTTCAAACACTTTCAGGTACCGGGATGCTTCCTGTTCAACAGTTGGCTGCAGAAAGCCGGATATGTTCTTCTTATAATAGTTCAGAATCGCTGGATTGTCAACGATATCCTGCATTTTTCCCCGCAGGTCGTCGGCATCGCCCACACGGAATGTATAACCGTTGAATCCGTCCGTGATTTTTTCGCTCATGCCGCCTATATTGGAAGCCAGCACTGGGACGCAACTGATCAGTGACTCATGCAGCACCAGAGGATAGTTTTCATACCAGGTCGATGGAATGATCACAACATCACATCCATCGAAAACTGATGCAATCTCATCCGCACAGTAGATGCCTTTAAACTGGATACGCTTATCGCCTTCGGCCAAAGACCGAAGCCGACGTACGTAATCTTCTGGGCCCGAACCGTAAATTTGGAGTGCTGCATTTGTACTCCTTAGTTCACGGAATGCTTTCACGAGCAGGTGAACGCCCTTGTGCTGCGTAAGGGAACCAGCATAACAGAAAATCACAGACGACTTATCCCCGTACACTTTTGGATTCTCCCGAAGATATAATGTAGATATCCCATGGTTAATTACCCGGACCTTAAGGCCTTCAAATTCTTTTTCAAACATGGATGCAAGGAAACGGGAGGGCGATACGACCATGTATGCGCCTTGCAGGATTTCGTCGGCTTGTTTATACCGGGTCCTGCAATAGTCCACGGAGATATGACAGTTCTGTGCGCATTTTTCCCCATTGCTGCAGCCTGAACAAATCTGGTTCTGCGGAGTCAACATGATTGTTCTCAGGCATATGAGCCAGAAATCCGTCAAGCTCATCACATAAGGGATGCCTGCGTGTCGGGCATAATGTACGAATTCCGTCGTGCGCATGATATGTCCAGCGTGAATGACATCTGGCCCATAGCTATCAATGACAAATTGGGCAAACTCCTTAAGTTCCTCATCGACGAGTACCTCGTTGAGGTGCCCTTCCTTACCTCTGTATCGAAACTCCAGAACCGGTACGCCTTGGTATATGAACTCTTTGTAGACCACGTTCCCTAAAACCCTGTCATATTTCCCGGGTGCGTCCATGCCGAATGCCACAACTTTAACCTGATTGCCGAACCGCTGCTGCATTTTGGCGGAATTCAATACAAATTTTTCCGTTCCCGTATACCATTTCGGATAAAACTGATGTACCGTGTATAATATCTTCATATACAATCCTCCATCCTTCACACGCCCGAACACAGCTTTTGCCCGAAGTCGTACAGGCAGTCACCCGTATGCTCTTTCATATAGGCAGCGAGGATATTACCCGAATAAATACAAAATATATTAGTCAGCACCTCACAGACCTGTTTATTAAAGAAGGTGTCCACCACCGGCGTTATCTGCAGCATGTACGTTTTCAGATTGTGCCGTGCATAGCCGACAAGTTCAAAGCCGAGCAATGTATCTCCGAAAGCCGGGTTTATGTTTTGTAAACCTAAGATATATTCCCGAAGGTTTTTATCTTCCATCTCGGATGTATCCTTTTGCTGCTCCGGGAAAGAAACTGCCCCGCGACAAATTGATTCCAGCGCGGGCAACACCCTTCCGAAATAGGTTTCCGTCGCCTCGTCGCACGCTTTCGACCCTAAGAGATACTCCACGAATTTTCCCAGCAGGGCGTAACCGGTGACGATCCGGCTGATCGCCGTGTCTGCGGTAATTGACCCAATGGGCATGTCGGGCAATATTCTATTAAGTTGCAAGGTATCCACGACGCTTCGCTTAAGATGATAAAATGCAGGCCTGTTGTGGGAATGAATTACTTGCTCGGAGGAAAGCAATGCCAGCCTGTAACCGTCTTTAATCAACCGAATCCCCAGATCCAGATCTTCCGCATAATTTCCACGGTACTGATAGCGGTCAAAGATCTCTTTTTTGATCAAACAGGTGACATCGTTCAACTGACCGTTTTTTCTAAGTGTATCTGCGTTTTGGACAGCTGGCATAGACATAATTCTGTCGGAACCCACCATTTCCATGTAACGCTCATGGTTCCACATGCAGATACAACTGAACAGGCTGCTGTCCTCGCGGGGTATCTCGCGACACGAAACAGCTACGACTTCTCCGGAAATGATAGGTCTTAGCAAATGGTACAGCCATAGCTCTCCAGAAGGTAGCGCGTCTTGAGTCATGAACAAAAGGTATTCCCCGGTTGCTTTCGACGCGCCCAAATTACGGGAATAAGAATGAGAGAACTCTGCCTGGGATGTCTGCACCACAGTGGCACCCGAAGCTTCCGCGCATTGAACTGTGTCGTCCTGGCTGCCGGAGTCTACAACGATCCGCTCAATATCAGCGATTCCTTTCTGGTTCTTAAGATTTTTAAGCAGCAGCGGTAATTCACTGCCTCCGTTATAAGCTGGAATTATCACACTTAACTTCGCTTGTATGACTTTCAATTTTGCCCCGTCGTCATACGGCGGCAGTTCCAACGACTCATAGGTGATCGGTGCATTGCTAATATGCTGTCGGGTTTTCCGCAATGCTACTTTCAACCCGTTATGCTTAGCGATCCACATAAATTTATATGCTTTTGTATCCTTAGGCAGATGTTTAAGGACGTCGCATACTTTGCGTGCCGGCTTAGTAATCTTCCAGAAAAAGGCGTTTTCATACGTCCTGATGGTCTTTGTTAATTGTGCCTGGGTCCAAGTCAATTGAACCTGGGCTTCAAAAAACTGCGCCTCGGTCTTCGTTAACTGATCCTGAGTTTGGGCCGATTGTATCCTGGCCTCGGCCAGTTGCGCCTGAGTCTCTTCTAATTGTGCCAAGGTTCCCGTCAACTGATTTTGGGTTTTTACCGATCGCATCATGGCCTCGGCCAGTTGCGCCTGAGTTTCTCTCAGTTGTGTCAGGGTCCCCGACAACTGATCTTGGGCTTTTTCCGATTGCGTCCTGGCTTCAATCAAATGCTGCTTGGTTTGCTCTAATTGATTTTGAATTTCCAGTAAAAGGGTATTTTTTTCGTCTGTTGTTGAAATAACCTGCAAAAAGATGCCTGCCAGCATAGAATTATCCTGCTTTTTAAACGGCAGTACTGAGCAGGATATTTTTATTTCATCTTGGAGCCCTTCTGG
This sequence comes from Syntrophomonas sp., assembly GCA_035561215.1. Classification (GTDB taxonomy): domain Bacteria; phylum Bacillota; class Syntrophomonadia; order Syntrophomonadales; family Syntrophomonadaceae; genus Syntrophomonas_B. The sequence continues at coordinate 3,259 of DATMYB010000672.1, forward strand.
TATTTTAATTAGAAACTGCGGATCATCTGAATTAAAAGCCACATAGTCTCCAACTAAAATACCATTCAGCGGAGCTGGAATCAGTTTGTACGAACCAATCGATATCGTGAGATCACCTACAATACAACATGATCCCTCTACGGGGTCAAAGCGGACTTGTCTGGTACCTTCGGGGAACTGCAATGCCCATTGCTGGGTTGCTTCCTGTGGATCCCATGGCAAGATCAATTTATTGTCCTCACTGAAATCGCTTTCCCCGGCAAAATATACTGTTGCGAAATAATTACGCCGGGATACTTCCGCTTCCCATTTCCCTGCAAGCTCCTGAATTAGCAAAACGGATAATTCGGTAAAGCTGGAATCAGGAACTGCCCTATTAACTTCTGATGATAAAAGACTGGCCATCTGATCGAAATGCTGCTCGATTCGGGTCAGTAAGGCCTGCTTTTTCTCCGCCGGTATTGAAACAGGGGCTAGGGAAAAACGCAAACAATCCTCCACATCGGAAAAAACATATGATTCCAAGCCAATCAAATGGTAATAGCCGACGAGTTTCGTTAAACCCGGATTCAGTGCCATTGCCGACACATCAAATGCATGTGCCGTTATATTGCCATGAAGACTTGTTCCCACAAAATACTTGGCTTGCGAAATAACTGACAGCATTTCTGCGGGCGACAATTTATCTTGAATCATGTGGTATTTTTTGTTAGCGCATATATTGATATCGTTTAATACTGCCATATCATCATGCACATATCCAATTGGCATCAGAACCGCAGGACACTGAAATCGCTCTTGTAATGTGTCGATCAGATTAACATAATCCTGTATATTTGCTGAAATCAAGTCAATTGTGTTTGTCTGAAAAACAAAGTATTTCTCCGGTAACTGATTCCGTTGTTTCACCATCTCAAAGATATTTGAAAGCATCTCATCTGAATAACAATTTCTGACAAGCATTATGGTGTCTGGAATCACATGAACATCTTCATTATATCCCGCTTCTCTCAGAAACTCTCTACTGATTTCATCCCGTACGGAGACATATTGGGCATTTCTCAGTAATTCGGTCATAAACTTCTTCTGGGATTCCAAGAAAGCAAAAGGAACACCCGGCGCATTGAATAAAACCGGAATGTTATATTTTTGAGCAATTAAAAGTGGAAGTGCCCACAGATCGGTAACTTTACTGCGGCCAAGATACTTGGCATCGCTGGCAACATTGTCGTCCAGGCGAATAATGTCGCCTCCGC
>DATMYB010000673.1:0-6317 GCA_035561215.1 Syntrophomonas sp.
TTGCTTCCCGCCGGCCAAATTTTCGCAGGACTTCGTTGTCGTCAATCGCAATACGTCCAGTATTGCTCAATCCTCCGCCTTGCCCTGCAAAAATTTATCTCGGCGGATAAAATAAACTTTTAGGCGACACAGACTACTAGGAAAAGGAGCAGATAAAATGAAGACACTCACCTTTCCCAAAGAGGACGTTTACAAAGGAGATCTGATCCTTGTCAATGCCTCTCATCCCATCAAGGAGGAACCATTGCCCTTCGAACTCCAGCCGGTACATCCCGACTTCCCCGGGATCAGTCTGCGCAGACGGGCGGCCCAAATGCTTACCGCCCTCCTGCAGTCCATCGACAGCCGGGACCGGATACTGCCGGTCAGCGGATATCGTACTCTCTACGAGCAAACCGTGATTTTTGAGGAATGCCTGCGCGAGGAAGGAGTGGGTTATACAACAGGTTTTGTGGCCCAACCGAATTGCAGTGAGCATCAAACCGGTCTGGCCATTGACTTGGCTGAAAAAAGGCCGGATATCGATTTTATTTGTCCGGATTTTCCATATACAGGCATCTGCCAGAGGTTTCGTGAAAATGCAGTGAAATACGGATTCATCGAAAGATATCAGCAGGGAAAAGAGAGCGTCACCAATATTGCCGCGGAACCTTGGCATTTTCGCTACGTAGGCTGTCCCCACGCCCAGTTGATCACAGAAATGAATGTAACCCTGGAAGAATATTTGAACGGTTTAAAGCAGCACCGCCAGGATGGTTCAGAGCTGCGCTGCCTGGCGGACGGGCGGAACTATGAAATTTTCTTTCTGCCCGTAGATGATTTTGTCCCGGTTGCGGTTACCTTACCGGAAAATGTCTGCTGTCAGGTATCCGGTAATAATGAGGATGGATTGCTGGTTACCCTTTGGAAGAAATCAGATCGATAATGGTGTCTGCACGCTATTTAAGAGATAAATCAATCCATAAAAACGAGGGATTTCATGAAAAAGCTTCTTTGCATGATTTGTATTATCATTGGTATATGGTATTTTACCCAGACGGATCCGCTCCCGTCTCCCGTTGCTTACAAAGCTCATTCTGACCTGGCCGACTCCGAAGAGGGGCCGGCCGTCAATGCCCAGGCGGCTCTTTTGGTGGATCTGCAAAGCGGCCAGGCTCTTTACCGGAAGAACGCCCATACCCGCCTTTATCCCGCCAGTACCACCAAAATATTGACTGCGCTGTTGGCGCTGGAATACGGAGATCTGGAGGATATCATAACCGTCGGCGAGGAAATTCATCTCGTTCAGCCCAACTCCAGCAAGGCCGAATTAGTTCCAGGGCAGCAGATCAGCTTGGCCGATTTGCTTTATGGACTGATGCTGCCCTCCGGAAATGATGCAGCGTATACGATCGCCGTATATGTTGCGGAGAAAACCAATCCCGCCCAAGCGATGAGCAGCCAGGAGGCCGTGGCTGTCTTTATCGATCTGATGAATCAAAAGGTGCGTCGGCTGGGAGCTGACGAATCCCATTTTGCCAATCCCGACGGCTACCATGATCCGCGCCATTATTCCACTGCCAGCGACTTGTCGATCATTGCCCGGGCGGCCCTGCAGTATCCATTTTTTGTGCAGGTGACAGCCACCGAAGTCTACGACTATCGTTGGCAGGACAGCGGCGCCGCCCAACACCAGCAGTCTCTCTATTGGAAAAATACCAACCTGCTGCTGGATCAGAACAGTCTCTATTACGAACCGGATGCCATCGGAGTAAAGACCGGCTACACCAAAGAAGCGGGATATTGCCTGGTAGCCGCTGTCTCAAACCGCCAACAGCAGCTGCTGTCCGTCATTTTAAAGGACACTGAAAACGAAGTTTGGACGGACACTCTCGAACTGCTGGAGTATGGCTCCAGCAGTCCGTAAGGCCGCCAGTATTCCGTGATAGGCCGGGTCAAGCCCCGCCGAGCCAACCGGGCAAGCCAAGGCCGAGGGGCGTTGCCTTGTACCGCCGATGAGCGGATTACACCATATCCACGCAATGGTTCAGCGGACCGTTGCCCCGTCCTAAGTTCAGCCCATCTTTCAGCGCCCGCCATACGTATGCTTTCGCGTTTTCAACGCTGGTTTTCTTTCCGTAGCCTGCCGCCAGATTGCAGGCGATGGCGGAAGAAAGGGTACAGCCCGTACCGTGAGTGTTGGACGTTTTGATCTGAGGCGCCCTAAACCAGCTTCCTTCTCCGTCCGCCATCAAAAAATCATCGGCGCTGTCTGAAAGATGTCCGCCTTTGACCAGCACCGCTCCTTTCGTCCACCGGCATATTTCCCGCGCCGACTGTTCCATCAATTGGGGAGAATCGATGGTATAGCCGCACAGGCATTCAGCTTCCCTGATGTTGGGGGTAGCGATATCGGCAAGGGCAAACAGTTTGGTCTTGAGGGTCTCAATGGCGTCCTTGCTGATGAGGCGGCTGCCGCTGGTGGAAACCATCACCGGGTCCAGTACGATATTTTTCGCGCCGTAAAAGGCGAGCCTTTCCGCTATTATTTCGATAATGCCGCTGTCCGAGACCATGCCGATTTTGACGGCATCCGGGAATATGTCTTTAAAAATGCAGTCCAACTGCTGCCCTACAAAATCTGCGCCGGCTTCCAATACGCCGTACACCCCCGTGGTGTTTTGAGCGGTCAGGGCGGTAATCGCGCTCATGGCGTACATCTTATGGGCCGTGATGGTTTTAATATCCGCTTGTATGCCCGCACCGCCGCTGCAGTCCGAGCCCGCTATAGTCAGTACTTTTTGCATCGTTGACTCCTTCTTCGCCATTCAGATTTGGTCCCCGGCGGTAAAAACAGCCGGAAGACCCAGGACAGGATCACCGTTATAGTTTTGGAATCCTGCCGCATAATATTCGTCTGCTGCCCGGCTGATTTCCTCGGCGTCGGCGGCAGCGGAAATGTCGTTTACACCCACTACGTAAAGCCCCGCTTGTTTGGCGGACTTAACCGCATAAAGCGCGTCCTCGTATACGACGGTTTGGTCTTTATCCGTGCCCAGTTTCTCCAAAGCTGCCGTATAAAACTCGGGACTGTCTTTGCCCCCGCCGGTTTCCCCGCAGGTCAGTACAAATTCGAAATAACCGAGTACCCCGTTGCGTTTCAGAGCCGCCGTTGCCAGAGCTTTATCCGTGGCGGTGGCTACGCACATGTGCACACCCAGACGGCTGAGCCGTTCAAGATAGGATTTGACGCCTGCCTTCAGCGGTACTACATCCGTATATTGATGGGCGATCATGCCGTTGATGTCGGCGATGATCTCTTCCTCGCCGGCACGCATTCCCAAGGTTTCACGAAAATACCGGGCCGTCTGGGCCAGGCTCAAAGGTCGCATTATTTCTCTGATGTCCTCAGGTGGCTCAATGCCCTGTGACCAAAGGTAGTCACTGGCCAAGGTATCCCAGACCGGCATGGAATCCAGCAGGGTACCGTCCATATCGAAGATGGCGCCTTTCATTACCAAAGTCCTCCGGTTAGCCGGCAAAGTTCCTCTGCCGCGGCGCGTACATCCTCGGCTGCAAATAGGGCCGAGACCACGGCGATGCCGGCAATGCCGGTTCCGGCCAGCTCGCCGAGATTGCCCGCGTGAATGCCGCCGATGGCGACTACGGGGATGGTCACGGCGGCGCAAATGCTGGAGAGAGCGGCGGGCGGAACATAATCCGCGTCAAGTTTGGTGCCGGTGGGAAAGACCGCCCCCGCGCCCAGATAATCAGCCCCGCATCGTTGCGCTATTACTGCTTGTTCCGGAGTATCTACCGATACGCCCAGTAGCGTATCCGGCTTGATTTGCCTGCGCGCTTCAGCGGCGGAGGTGTCGCTTTGCCCTACATGTACGCCGTCTGCACCGCAGGCCAGCGCGACTTCGATATTGTCGTTGATAATCAGGGGGACGTTATATTTTTGGGTTATTTCTTTTATGATGCGCGCTTCGGCCAGAAACTCGTCCGGAGGCAAGTCTTTTTCACGCAGCTGCACCATAGTAGCTCCGCCGAGAATTGCCTGTTCCACCTGGCTGGGCAGGGTACGGCCGCGGAGCCAGGCCCGGTCGGTAACAGCGTACAGCTTCAAAGCGCGCCACAAGCTTTCCTTTTGGCTATCGTTTTTCAATTCGGGCACCTTCCCTCAGTTTTTCTGCATCAAGACGGCTCATGGCGTCAATAATACCCATGCGATAAGAACCGGTGCCGGCACCTTGCGCATAGGCAGTTTCTCCGCAGAGGCCCATGGCGCAGACTGATGCCGCAGTGGCTTCCAGCATATTCTGTTGGTTCGCGCAGCAGTACGCGCCCATGATCGAGCTCAGCATGCAACCGGTGCCGGTGATCTTCGACATCAAGGGGTGACCGTTGCGAATGATATAAGTTGTTTTATCGTCGGATACGATATCGATGGCGCCGGTGGCCGCCACTATTTTACCGATATTTTTCGCAAACTCCCGGATAAAATTGACGGCATGGTCCAGATTGTTTTCACTTACGGCGTCATTGGCCGCTGCATCCACCCCCTGGGTAGCGCCGCCGTTATTGGACAGGGCCCGGATCTCGGAAATATTGCCCCGCACCACATTGGCGTAAGGAAGCAGCGCTAAGGCCGTTTGCGTGCGCAGATTTGAAGCCCCCGCGCCTACCGGGTCCAGTATGACCGGGTGTGAGAGGGAGGCGGCTTTGCGGCCGGCCGCGTGCATGGAGGCGATGGTGCGTTCGTTCAGGGTTCCGATATTGAGCACCAGTGCTCCGCAGATGGAAGTGATTTCCTCGACTTCGCCTATATCGTCCGCCATGATCGGCGAGCCGCCGCAGGCGAGCAAGATGTTGGCGCAGTCGTTGACGGTCACATAATTGGTGATACAGTGAACGAGGGGCGTGGTCTGTCTTACTTGGTTGATGGTTGTTTCCAGCATTTGCTTTTCACCCTTTCTATAAGTATACATAATAAACTAATCACGAGCATCACCGGCAAAGTTTGTCCCAGCACGGTGTCCACCGACATCATGCAGCGGTAAAAAACAAAGCCGACTGCCCAGAGGATTAGATTGGTCAAATTAAATCGTTCCGCTGTATGGTCTTTTTTTAATATAAATACGTCGGTGACCAGTATAGCTACCATCGGTGCGAACACGGACCCGATCAGATACAGAAAGTTTTCGTACTGCTCGATGGGCGTGAAGGCGGCCAGCAATGTCCCCAGCACGCATACCGCCACCGCCGCCCATTTTTCATTGATTTTGCTGGATATGGCCGATAAACTGACGCCGGCCGAATAGGAATCAAGAAAGGTGGTGGTGACAGTAGAAAGCAATACGATGAGCACGCCCGCAATGCCGAAGCCAGCCGTCGCCATAATTCGCGCTATATCCGACTCGCCGGTGAACAGAGCTGCGGCCAGTCCGATGGCATACATCCAGCAACTGCCAACAAAATAGGCAACGGTGCTGGCCGCGGTAGCCGCCCGCGGCTTTTCAGCGTGACGCGTATAATCGGAGATCAAAGGCAGCCAGGACAGCGGCATGGCTGCGGAAAGCTCCACCGCAGCTCCGAAGGAAAGTAATTCGTGGGAAACATTCCCTCCCCCTTGCCGGAAGACCACAAAAGACAGGGCGAGGGTCAGTGCAAACAAGGCTCCCACTGCGAAAATGTTGACCTTACCCAAGTTTTTGATGCCGATAAGTACCCATATGATAATAAATGCGCCGATGATTGCGCACCACCACAGTTCGGCGACCGCGCCCTGTCCGGTAACCACGCCCATGGCCCGGGCGCCGCTGATAATCATAACCGCGGTCCAGCCTACCAGTTGGAGTACGTTGAGCAGTGAAAATACCATGGCGCCTTTTCCGCCAAAAGATATGCGTACGGATTCCATAGCAGTAATCCCGCGTTGGGCGCCGATTATTCCGGCCAGATACAATACGCAGCAGCCGATGGTGTGCCCGATAATAATAGCCAGCAGTCCGCGCCAGAATCCCAGGGGGGCAAACAGCGAGCCGGTAAAAATCTCTGCAATCGATATGGCTGCGCCGAACCATAGCAGTACGTTGCTTAAAATCGATGTCTTGTTGTTCATAGCAGCCTCCTTCCCGCCGCCAAGACGAGATAAATAGAACTGGAAATACTTTGCACGCGATTTCCCCTCCCTTAAATAATTTTGATTCCACTGCAAAAAATTATAGTTCGTTCGTTGAACATGATTAAATCAGGTCTTTGCAGGGGGGATCATTTTGGGTTTTATTATTTTTGAAAAATAAAAAATAGTCGGCATGCCGACTATCAATTTCGAT
>DATMYB010000674.1:0-5304 GCA_035561215.1 Syntrophomonas sp.
GCGGAGGAGTGAGCAATACTGGATGTATTGCGATCGACGACAACACAGCCCTGCGGAAATTTAGCCGGCGGGAATGAAAGTTTTAGGTCTAACAGACTACTAGGTCCACAATCGTCGTGTCGCCATTATATACCCAAAAAAGGTTTTAACAGGGTAAAAGGAGAAGTCATACCAGTAGAATCCGGAAAGGAGTTATTGATTATGGCTGATAATTCCAGCCCCCCAGCGGTAAACATTCTGTATGAGGCGCCCTGCGCCATAGATTTGGGACCGTTTGATCCCGGCGCTCAGCACCACTACCTTACCGCTATTAGGCTCGGCGGTCTCAGCGGCGCTTGTTTGAACACCGATGCGGACACTATCGGAGAAAGAGAACAATTCGAGTTCGTTTCTGAAGCAGTTCAGCCTGCTTCGTCTAACCCGGCTGAAATCCATATTACGCCTGATCCTGATTTCGTTAAAATCAAGACCTGTTTTGGCAACTATGTTTCCATTGTTACTTATGAAAACAAGGATCGCGGTAACTTGCAGCCGCTGCACACCGATGCTGTGCATATCAAAGAGTGGGAGAGGTTCGTTGTATGCCTGTTGGATAATTATAAAGTCGCCATCAGGACCCCGAACGGGAAATATCTTTCTGCGTCCGCAACCGGCGCCACCACCCCGATTTGTTTATCAGACGCATCCAAAGCAAGCAAATTTGAACTGTTGGCCCTTGACGAACAAAAGGGACTCCCGGATATGTCAATGCATTCGTATGAGATAGTCTCCGCCAATTTTTTGCTGACAAAAAATTCGATCGTTGATTATGTGCTGAAAGCCAAGGGGAACAGCTTTCCGCTGCAATACCTTAACACGGCGACAGAATACGGTTTTATGACGGAAATCTCATTGGGTTTTACGCGTATGCCGGGAGCGCAGTCGATATACAGCGCCGCCGGCAAGCATGCGGCCCAGATTACCCAGGCCATAACATCGGTTGAGTTAGGATATGCCGGCGAAAATATTGTTATGATCTGTTTGTATTATAATAAAAACGGCCGACCGGAATTGTGCTGCTCCAGTCAATGCCTGTGTACATATGATAAAGTCCCGGATAAAATCAAACGTATTGCCGCGCCGAATGGATTTGCCTTAGCGGGCCTGGTACCCCAACCCGGCGCCGGTGAAAACGGGGCCTTGAGGGAATTGCACTGCTTTTTTCGTTCAGTCGCCCCAGCATCTTCAGACAGTGCGGACGGCAGCGATTTTCTTTACCAATCTGTCCATGATGAGCATTTCTTTTCCTATTCGGTGCGGTCTAATTCGGCGCAGTCCGCCAATAAAGCTTTATCTTTGGAGATTTCTACCTGCTCGCCGGTCTTCAATGCGTATGGGCAGTGCTCCGATTATGTCGAACAGTCCAAGGAAACCGTGTCTTTCGAGAACCGGGTTTCTATTTCCGAATTCACGTGCGGAGCTTCCGAGAACATCCGTATGTTTGGGGCCTTAAGCGATGCGGAGGACACTGCGTTTTATCCTGAAGGCGTTGAACTCGCGGTTTTTGATAATGACGATCAACCTTTTGCTTTTGAAGCGAGCGAAAGCCGTTTTGTATTATGCCAGGACGAAAACGTATCCCATTATGCGGAGGACAGTCCCAGTGGAAATACCTACATATTTATGCTTTCCGTTCCGAAAGACGCCGACTTCTTCTTTGAACATCAAGTGGTAAGCGACGGTTTTTCCGCAGAAAAAGGAGCCCAAATCCTGGCGGATGAAAATGTTGTTTTCCCTGTTCTGGGCAGACCGCGTTTCAAAATGTGCGCAGTTCTGTCCGACCCGGCTTGGGCTGAGAATAAATCGGGCGGAAGGCAGCTGCAAGGATTTTTCAGTACATTTGCTACGCTTATCGCTACGGCTTGCGGCGTCACCGGTTCAACGGCGGTGCTTATCGCGGGAGGAATTCTCGTGGCGGCTGCGGCTGCCGCTATATATATCGGTGTCAGCATTTACCGCAGTTCATCATCATCTTCTCCTTCACTGGAGGTCTCCTCAGAGGAAAAAGCCACCGTCGACGACCTGATGAAAAAAATAGCTGAGAAGAAAACACTTTTTAACGATATCACCGATGAATATAACCAATATTCCGCTATCCGCCCGGAAAACAGGAGCTACCCGACCTCTTCGGGCAGGCCGGTTACGTACTTGCGCATAAAAATACTCGTATTCGAGGAAATATCCTATGATGGATACACTTATCGCGTAGATAACACCCAAATATCCTTTATGCAGGACGCAGTCAAAAAGTTCACCGATTATATCAGCCAATGGACGTCCTATCATGTGGGTTTGCTGGTGGAGCCGGTCGCCGTTATTTATAAAAACATCGATATTACCGACAGCAGGCTTCCCAATTTAGGACCTTATCTTAAACGCGAAAAAATCGGAGATGTATTAAGGCAACACGCGCCCTTTAAAGATGTTGACTGTGTTTTTGCCGTCCACGCTGGCGGAAGCGACTGCGGATATTACGGATTGACCCACAACGGCTTGACCGCTTATGATGCGCAAGCTTTTTTCACGTTTAACATATCCGCTCTGCCGCAAACAGCTGAGTTCCATAAAGCCGTATTCACCCATGAATTTTTGCACTACTATGAAGGCATAAGAAACATCCTGGAAAATATCGTATTTCCCTCTCCCGACAACGCTGAGGCCACCCAGCCGGAGTTCCCCAATTTTGTGAGAAAGCCTGAATATTCTTCCGGCGATAATTATTTGGCCTATTACCAAGATATGGTACAAGCGGCGGTTCCCTATAACCCGCCCGCCGGCGCGACCAAATATGTAGGTCTTTTTCCCGCGATGCAGCGGCTTACCCCGCACGCTTTGGAAATCGGGGTCTATAAAATCAAACATTATGTCACTAAGCAATATCTTACGGCCGATAACGCCAAAGGAACAATTACCCTGCAAAACAAATCGGACCAGGATTCCCAAAAGTGGTTGGTGCGCTACGTTCATAGCGGCGAAGTGATGATTACTTCCTGCGCGGATAGTCATTGGTGCATGGACGTAGATAACGCCGATTATTCCAAAAATCTGCATTTGTCCGGTGAATTGGGATACAACAATAAGAACTTTCCCAATTTTAATTACTTTAAACATGCGCAGCGATTTATAATATCTGAAAACGCGGGCGGCACGGCCAAGATAAGTTCCACCGTGAATCACCCCTATAGCCAGCCCCCGGTCGTTCAAATGGAAAACCAGGCCGGCCTATGGACGCTAAAACTGGGCGAGGATAAAGCAACGGACAATCAGAAATGGATTTTTGAAATGTTGTATCAGCAAGTAATCCATGATCTATAAACCCAACCGAACCCAACAAGGGGACGTTCGAAACCACTGAAAAAAGCATAATAAATAATGTAAATAATGTAACGAATCAACATAACAACAGATCAAAAAACCCCCTTATGATATAATGAAAGTGCCAACCAACACAATATCTAAGGGGGTTTTAAGATGCTCAGGACCGGTCCCAAGCAATTAAGTTTATATTCATTATTGTATGATAGAATACCAGAAAATCATATACTAAAAAACATAAATAAAGCAGTTGATTTCAGCTTTATTAATGAGCTTTTAGGAGAATCCTATTGCAAATATTACGGTAGACCAGCAAAAGAACCAGAAATGATGGCCAAGCTGTTAATCCTGCAGTATCTGTATAACTACTCTGATGAACGAGTTATTAATGAAACCCAGGTCAATTTAGCCTACATGTGGTTTATCGGCATCAACCCCGAAGAAGATCTTCCAGATCCCAGCCTGCTTGCCAAGTTCAGAACCCAAAGACTTAAAGAAACCAGCCTTGACGATATCATCAAAGAAGTTGTCCGGCAATGTGTAGAAAAAGGCATAATCAAAGGAACAGGAATGAGTATAGACAGTACGCACACACAAGCCAATGCCAACAAATTGGTGCCAGAAAGAATCATGAAACATCTGGCGAAAAAGATATTAAATAATCTTGAAGAAGAAACAGGCGCCATACCGGCCAACATTAATAGCGAAATCCCCAACTACAAAGAAATAGCAGATCACAAGCAGGCCAAAGAGACTATGAGAAATTATTTGGAAAATTTAATGGATGATGTTAAGGCTATGACAGCAACAAAGGAAGACTCCAAGGTTCAAGAAGTAACCACAGAAGCCAGAGAAATATTAGATGATCCAAAATTCATTGAGCAGAAAGGTATCAGATCGCTGGTAGATAAAGACGCCCGAGTAGGGCATAAAACAAAGACCGAGACCTTCTTTGGCTACAAGACAGAATTTGCAATGATTCCTGAAGAGAGAATAATTACAGCGGTAACCGTAGGTAATGGAGCATATGTGGATGGAACAGAATTTGAGGGATTATACCAGACCACGAAAGAATGCGGCGTCAAGATAAAAGACGTGTACGGAGATAAGGCATATTTTAGGAAACCAATTCTTGATATACTTAAAGAAGACCATGTAAATGCATACATACCAGTAAGTGGATCAGCATACAAAATTGATGACAGCAAATATTCATATAACAAAGACTCGGACCAATGGTTCTGTGAAGAAGGAAACCGTACCTTAAAAAAAAAGAAAAGCAATACAAAAAACAGAGATGTGGTTATTTACTATTTTGACAAAGAAGGCTGTAGAAATTGTCCTCAAAGAAATGAATGTGTAAGGGAAAAAGAGACAAGTAAGACCTTGGTGATCAGCGTCAATACTCCTGAACTATATGAATATAGCCAGTGGTCAAAAACCGAGGAGTTTAAAGAAAAATTCAAGAAAAGAGCCAGTCACGAGTGGAAGAATGGAGAAATGAAAAGATTTCATGGTATGGACCGATCCCGAGGGTACGGTCTAAGCAGCATGAAAACCCAAGCAAAATTAACAGCATTAGCAGTAAATTTAAAGAGGATAGCCGCCCTGGTATCCTCTTTATTAAATGTTATATTCTCGTTTTGTTGGTACTTACCCAATGGCTCGGTTGATACCCGGTAAATTGCGCTTCTTCCCTCTCAAAAAGCTACTTTTTCAGTGGTTTCGGACGTTCTTTTTGTTGGATTTTTTGTTTGCTATTATAACCGGTCAACAATAGGATAGTCATTCCGTCGGTCCGTTTGGCCAATTCTGTATAGGCTATGAACGAAATGTGAGCGCGCCAAAGGCAATCAAATGCCTCTATGTTATGCGAGACAACAAGTATCATATAACGCTATGCAAATGGGGCTAATTAATTGACCGTATTCATTGACCGCAGTATAATAA
>DATMYB010000675.1:0-5972 GCA_035561215.1 Syntrophomonas sp.
CGGCCCCATTTTCTTAACCTGCTGCATCTGGTCCATGAAATCCTCCAGGGTAAATTCCTGTTTGCGGATTTTCATTTCCATTTCCCGGGCTTTTTTCTCGTCGAAATTTTCCTGGGCTTTCTCCACCAGGCTCAGGATATCGCCCATGCCCAATATCCGCGAGGCCATGCGATCGGGATAAAAGGTTTCCAGGGCGTCAAGCTTTTCGCCCATGCCCACGAATTTAATGGGCTGGCCGGTTACGGCTTTCACTGACAGCGCCGCTCCCCCGCGGGTATCTCCGTCCAGCTTGGTCAGGATCAGCCCGGTAATGCCCAGTTGCTCGTTAAATGATTCCGCCACCGTGACCGCGTCCTGACCGGTCATGGAGTCCACCACCAGCAGGGTCTCATGGGGTTCCACCGCCTTCTGGATCTGAACCAGTTCCTCCATCAATTCTTCATTGATGTGCAGCCGGCCGGCGGTATCGATAATGATAATGTCGCGATTGTTGCTGCGGGCGTATTCCAGCGATCCCTTCGCGATATTGACTGGATTTCCCTGTCCCATGGAAAACACCGGCACTCCCAGTTGTTCCCCCAAAACCTGCAACTGTTTGACGGCGGCGGGGCGATAAACATCGGCGGCTGCCAGCAGCGGCCGGCGTCCCTGTTTGACCAGATTGCGGGCCAGTTTCGCCACCGTAGTGGTTTTTCCGGCTCCCTGCAATCCCACCGCCATGATGACGGTGGGCGGCTTGGAGGACAAATTAAGCTTGGTTTCACTGCCGCCCATTAATTGCGTCATTTCATCGTAAACGATTTTAACGATCTGCTGTCCGGGCGTGACGCTTTGCAGTACTTCCTGACCGACGGCCCGCTCGCTGACCGCGGCCACAAAATTCTTCACTACCTTATAATTGACGTCGGCTTCCAGCAGCGCCAGACGTACCTCGCGCATGGCCACCTTTACGTCTTCTTCAGATATTTTTCCTTTACCGCGCAGTTTCTTAAATACATCCTGCAGACGATCCGACAATCCTTCAAACGCCACGGTATTTCCCCCTCTCTACAGCAGTTTCATGGTTTCCCGCAATACATGGCGGGCCTCCTGCATCTGAGCAGCGTTACTTCCTGTTTGCTCCAGCAAATCACAAACCCTTTCCAGGTTACGATGGGTGGTTTTGAACTTATCCAACAGGCCCAATTTGGCCTCATATTGCAACAGTTGGTTTTCAGCCCGTTTCACCAGATCATACACCGCCTGACGGCTGGTATCCATATTATCGGCTATTTCCGACAAGGATAAATCATTTTCATAGTGGTCTTTTAATATACGACGCTGTTTTTCGGTAAGCAGCGCCCCGTAAAAATCGTTGAGCAGCACAAAATGCTCGTGTTTTTCCAGCATTGCGCCGCCTCCTTTGTGTAAAGTATTTTTGCTTTACATAGTAATTCTAATGATCCGTCCGGGCATTGTCAAGTTTTATCGCTGAAACGATTGCCCCCCAGTCGGCCCAGGCAGTTTTTTCTATGCTGGGATAGCCAACAGCACATAAAAAGTCCCCTCTGCGTAGTCCTGGATTGCTGTTATTTCATGTGTCTACTCAAAGGGGAATGTCATTAAGTTAAGCTCATGAGAACCCCCAGCGGTAGAAAAGTGAAACCGCTGGGGTTGTCGTATACACGAAATAACATAGAAAACACAGGTGTTTTTGAATTTTGAGCAACCCAAAAGCAGATGCCCGAAAAGCATCTGTAAAAGTCCTATCACACATGTTAAATCTCAAATAATTCTATACTGGAACCCTACTGCTGAAATCGGATTTTGATATCTAGGAAATTGTCGGCCAGGGCGTATTGGGGAAAGGTGCTTACCTATCAGTTTAAGAACTTGGACCGCTGGAATTAACTCTCTCAAAAATTGACGGCATATATTTAAAGCCACTGGAAAATTTACTCGCAAATCTTCCGAAATACTGATGTGGTGCATGATAATGGAAGAGTAATTGTATAGAATTAGTCTGGCAAAAATCTCTTGCAATATAAAATCCTTCTTTTTGCTGTGCAGACTTGCCAAACCCACAGCATATTTAAGCTCCTTAAAAGATGTCTCAATTCCCCAGCGCAGATTATAGAACTGTTTTATTTTCTCCGGCGGAAAATCTTCGGCATTGAGATTTGTATAAACCGTTTCATACACACCATCAGCAATAGCGAAGCGAACGGCACGAAAATGTAAATCATAAACTTGGAATCTTTCGGTTTAATGAAGTCAAATGTTGTATGTGGTTGTATCCATCGATACCGATGGGGGTATGCTTTTAAAAGCGGTAACGTTTCTTTGGTTTGGCGCCGGGTGAGGGTTAACATGATTTCTTCATCGTATTGCGGACAATCTGGCAGAGAAAGCCTTGATATAATCCCATAGGATTCTTTCGCCCGGATGATATAGTACCATGATTTCTCCTGAAAATGAGCGATATTATTGAATGACTCATATCCCCGATCCATGATGGCAATTACTTTTCCGCTGATTTTAGACTGGTCTATCATGGATACTAAGGCTTTATGCTCATTCATGCCTTTCTTGGGTTGCACGGATGCATCGACATAAACCTTGCCCTTCAGGTCATACATAGCGTCCAAATGCACAAGATTGTAATTTTTGCTATCTTCGCTGTTCCTGATGGAGGAGAATCCATCCTTTGAATTTGACGGAAGTCTCAAATCCGAACCGTCAACAGCGAGCAGTCTGTAGTCTTGTAATGAATTCTCCGGTACTGCTAATCTTGTAAATTCGTGAAACAGTAGTTTCAGTGCTTCTGGACGAATTTTGTCTCTCTGTTGGACAAATGCTGAAGCGGTTGCAGTCTCTGACGAATAGCCCAGCCAATCATATAATTCTTTTGAAAGGCTATTGCCTCCCATGCCTACAAGCATAAGCAGCATAGTATGCAGTGATAATTTGCGTTCGCGTGAAAAATCTTGCCCTGGTCGTTTCACGCAAACCGATAAATCTGCTGTGATTGAGCGTATCGCTTGGTGCAGCGCAGTTCGTACCTGCTCTGGATATGCTTTCTTTTTCATTTTAAAAGGCCTCCTTAAAAATATTCTCATTTTCAAGGCGAAGCCTTCGATTTTTATTTATTTGTCAAGTGTTTTTTTACAATTGATAAATTTTATATGCCCACCTGTATGTATAAGAAAAACACAACCATCTTAATCTGGATGGTTGTGTTTTCAGGCCTTAACTTAATGACATTGCCCCCAAGTAGGACACAGAAATAAAAAAACCTACTTGGGGGTGATTTTATGTCCGGGAAAAGTAAAATTGAAGCAACAGAAAAGATAAAGATTGTTGAACGATATCAAAACGGGGAAATCAGTCAAAAGACTGCCGCCAAGATATGCAGCGTGAATAAGCGCAGTGTTCAAGACTGGATTCGGATTTATAAGGCAGAGGGTCCGACCGGATTGCTGAAGCAGTCCAAAAACAAACGGTATTCGAAAGAGTTGAAGCTTCAGGCAGTAAATGATTATCTTGATGGAAACGGTTCCCTTGATGATCTGTGTATAAAGTATGGAATCCGGCATCGTTCTCCGCTCATAGGATGGATAAAGGTGTATAATTCCGGCAAGGAGTTAAAAGAACTTACCGGAGGTGCATCCATGAAAAAAGCAAGAGAAACAACGCTAGAGGAACGTCTGCATATCGTAAAAGAATGTCTTGAGAATGATCGAGATTTCGGAGCAATGGCAATAAAATATAGCTGTTCTTACCAGCAGGTATGGAATTGGGTTACAAAGTATGAAAAAATGGGGCCAGCCGGGCTGGAAGACCGCAGGGGAAAGCGCGCCGGATCGCAGCCAAGCCGTGCACCGGAAGAAGCGCTGCGGGACAGGGTTGCAGAACTGGAATGGAAGAACAAAGACTTACAGATAGAGAATGAACTATTAAAAAAAGTCAGGGAACTGGAAAGGAGGAATCGCTTTCTCTAATACATAGATTATGTGAATATCAGGCCATTAAGGAGCTGTCCCAGACAAAGGGCTATCCAGTAAAACGGCTGTGTGCTTATCTTGGCATTACCCGTTCGGCTTATTACCGCTGGCTCAGGAAACCAAAGAGCGACAATGAACTTAGAAATGAACGCATAGCAAAAGAAATCGAAAAGATACATGAGGCACATCCAGATATGGGCTACCGCCGCATCCGTGATGAACTTGATGTGAATCATGGAATAGCCGTAAATGACAAGCGGGTTCTGCGCATCTGCCGGAGCAGGGCAATACAGTCTTCGATTAAGTGGAAACCAAAGAGCTGTACGAGAGCAGATCGAAACCCTGCTCACATCGCAAAGAACTTCCTGCACCGGAAATTCTTTGCAGATAAGCCGAATGAGAAATGGCTGACAGACGTATCAGAATTCAAATACTATACAGGCATAGAAGTCCATAAGGTCTATTTAAGCGCAATTCTTGATCTGTATGACCACAGGATCGTGGCATTTAAGATCAGTGATCATAATGATAATCCTCTGGTCATGGATACGTTCGATGAAGCAGTCATGAGCGAACCAGATGCACATCCGCTGTTTCACAGTGACCGGGGCTTCCAGTATACAAGCACCGCTTTTTACAATCGACTGAAAAAGCATCATATGAGACAAAGCATGTCCAGAGTTGCTCATTGCACTGATAACGGTCCTATGGAAGGCTTCTGGGGCATCTTAAAAAGGGAAATGTACTATGGGCATCGTTTTACCAGTAAGGAAGAATTGGTGAATGGGATATCTGACTATATTGAGTACTATAACAACCGGCGCCTGCAGCGGAAGCTGCATGTAATGCCCCCCATGGCCTACCATCAACTATGGCTGAAAACCGCATAAAAATACCGCCAGCCGATATAGCCACTGGCGGAAAGAAATATTTATTATTTTTCATTGTCCTCTTGACGGGTAGCACACCACTGCTTAAAATAGCCATTGGCGAGGCGTAAACTGGTAAAATAGAAGGTAAGGAAGCATTAGGCGGCGAATGGATGGATATTTTAAAAATTTGCTCTTGAAAATATGTGACTCATATCAAAGGAGGCACTCAAAATGATTAATGACATTTATTCAAAGCATCATAGGCTTACATTAGCCGAAGGGCCTGTTTCTGTCTATGAGTCAGGGGATGAGCGCCTCTCTCCCGTAATACTTCTTCATGGAGCAATGTATGATGAAGCACGGTTAATCTGGTATCATCTGGCTCCATTTCTTTCAAAATCGAGGAGAGTCTTTGCGGTTGATTTCCCCAGGCACGGTCAAAGCAGACCATGGACCGGCATTGCGGATCAAAACTGCTTGAATCAGGTGATCGGGGAAGTAATCAAGCATTTTGCCTTGCCGCCTTTGCCACTGATTGGATTATCTATGGGAGGAGGGGCTGCTATCGGATTTATCCTGGAAAATCCTAACCAGGTTACCGGTGCGGTGCTTATGGGACCTGGAGGTTTAGGAAATAAAATCCGAAATCAATTTTTAAGTTGGGCTTATACGAAGATACCCGGGGCCCAATTTGCCTTAACCAGATACTATGGTAAGTTATCTCCGGAAAAAATGCGAAAAAGCATGGCTGCATTGTTTCACGACCGGGAGGCTTCATCAGATTTTGAGGATATCATTGCTCTCATTACAGAAGAAGCTAAATTAAAATGGAAATATCGAGAGAACCCATTGGACGATTGGCAATTAGCAGGGTTAGCTCCATTTAAACTGAAAGTGGAATTTCTGCCGGAACTCCACCGCATCACCTGTCCGACCCTTTGGCTCCGTGGGGAAAATGACCCGTTGATCAGCCAGGAGAACATGGAGAAAGCTGCCGGCTCAACACCAAAAGGAACACTCATGGTTATAAAGGATTCAGGTCATTTATTGCCGCTGGAGCAACCGGATAAAGTAAACCAGGCGGTTAAAGATTTTTTGCTGCGGAATAACATATAAT